>CADBRC010000327.1 GCA_902796985.1 uncultured Spirochaetaceae bacterium | reverse complement strand
TCCTAGCCTTGGGGCAGGAGAGTATGCTTCCATCTGGCAACCAGCTCCAGCGCTTTAAGGGGAGTAAGGTTGTCGGGATCTGATGATAAAATCTCATCAAGAACAATCTCCTCATCGCTGAACAGACCGGGAAGCGACTGGGGGGATTCTTTTTTTTCGGCCGGCTCCGGACCGGGAGCAGCACATTCCTGAAGGACAGGCCTGTTCTCGGCATCAGACTGTATATGAGAAAGGATTGCTTCTGCCCGCTCCAGCACCGGAGCGGGGATACCGGCAAGTCGGGCGACATGGATACCATAGCTGTTCTCGCTGGCCCCAGCGATGACCTTACGCAAGAATACGATGTCCTTGCCGTCCTCGCTGACAGCCATGCACAGCTTCTTTATATGCGGGTTCTCAAGGCGGGTAAGCTCATGATAATGCGTAGCAAAGAGTGTCTTGCACCGGATGCAGTTCAGAAGATGCTCGCTGACAGCCCAGGCGATGGAAAGCCCGTCCTCCGTGCTGGTCCCGCGTCCTACCTCGTCCATTATGACAAGCGAACGCTCCGTGGCAGACCGCAGGATACGGGCGGTCTCCGACATCTCCACCAGAAAGGTAGATTCTCCCCGGGCAAGGTTGTCGCTCGCTCCTACCCTGCAGAAAATTCTGTCCACAATCCCCAGCCGTGCGCTGGAAGCAGGCACAAAGCTTCCTATCTGGGCAAGCAGGGCAATCAGGGCGTTCTGCCTGAGAAAAGTGCTCTTTCCCGCCATGTTCGGCCCGGTTATGAGGGCAAAGCTCGCCCCCTCCTCACAAAGCTCCAGATCGTTGGGAACAAATTCCCCTGAAGGCAGGTGTCTTTCAACGACCGGATGACGGCCGGCGCGCACATTGAAGACCATACTGTCCTCCACGACGGGACAGGTCCAGGAATTCCTGACAGCAGACTCGGCAAGGGCGGAAATACAGTCGGCGTAGGCTATCTCGCCTGCCATCTGCCTGAGATAACCGATATACTGCTTAAGGGAAGAACGGAATTCGACGAAGAGGTCATGCTCCAGCTGCAGAATCCGCTCACCGGACTCATTCAGCTTGTCCTCAAGCTCCTTAAGTCTCGCCGTCGTGAAGCGGTCCATGTTCACCAGGGTTCGCTTTTTTATGAAATAATCTGGAACCAAGGAAAGCTTGGCCCTCGTAACTTCTATGTAATAGCCCAGACTTGAGGTGTTCTTTATGCGGAGACTCTGGATGCCTGTTGCCTGCCGTTCTTCCTCCGCGTACTCCTCCAGCACCTTATTGAAATTATCACGGACTTCCCGCCAGCGGTCAAGCTCCTCAGACCAACCGGTCTGTATCATCCTGCCCTCGGTAAGCACGGTAGAAGGATCGTCCATTATGGCGGCCCCTATCTGGGAGACTATCTTGCGGGCCGTGTCAGTGGAAAGGGAGGCGAAGTTCAGGCTGCCCAAAAGCTCCTGCGCATCAAGCCAGAGGCTCAGACTCCGCTCAAGCGCCTTCAAATCCTTGGCATGTGCCCTGTCCATCGCAATACGGCCGGCAAGCCGCTCTATGTCCAGTATCCCGTCCATCTGGGTCCGGAAATTCCGTTGCAGGCTGCCGTCATTGACGAAGAGCGAAATATGCTCCTGCCGCATCCGTATTGCATCCGCATCCTTAAGGGGAAACATCAGAAAGTGGCGGAGCATACGCAGTCCCATTGATGTTTTGGTCTGATTCAGGCACTCCAGGAGTGAGAACGTAAAGGTGCCGTCCCTCAAGTTCTCTGTTATCTCCAGGTTCTTCCGGGACGACTCGTCAATAACAACATAGTCACTGTCCTTGTAAACAGCAATGCCCTCCACATGAGGAGAGAGCGAATTTGTCGCCTTCTCCATGTAGTCGAGCAAGAAACCTGCAGGAGGAACTTCCGGGGATTCCTCAGAGAGGGAAAAACCTGACAGGGATGTTGTCTTGAAATGCGAGAGCAGCTTCCCGTAACATTGCCCCGCATTAAAATGCCAGTCAGGATAGAAAGATATGGCAATCCGTCCCGGGTCAGCGACAAGCTGGGATATGAAATCGAGCGTTCGCGTGCTCTCAGGAAGAAGAAGCTCCCGGGGCCTGCAGCGTCCAAGTTCTTTCTGGAAACTTTCGCTCAAACCGTCAAGAGGGAAACTCGTCGCCTTGAATTCCCCGGTCGTCACGTCCAAATAGGCAAAGGAAGCCTTCTTCTTGGCGACATAGAACGATGCAAGGAAATTGTTGGCCCCGCCGTCCAAAAACTCGCTGTCCAGGACGGTTCCCGGAGTGACAGTCTCCACAACCTTCCGTTCCGTCAGCTGCCCGTGGGGAGCTACAGGCCCGATTTGTTCTGCGATGGTCACTTTCCTGCCCAAACGCAGGAGACGGGCAAGATAGATCTTATAAGCGTGATATGGGATGCCGCACATGGGGTGCTCGCCCCTGTGCGTCAGGGTCAGGTTCAGGAGCTTGGAGACCTCCTCCGCCTGTTCGTCAAACATCTCATAAAAATCACCCAGACGGAAGAAAAGAATTTCACCCGGATGTTTTTCTTTCAGTCCCTGATATTGGAGAAAAAGAGGAGTCTCGTCTGCCACCTAGAGCCCCAGCTGCCTTATGACATCATCAGTAATATCGACTGAGGGGCTGTACCAAAGAATCGCATTGGCCTGCTGAAGGCTCATGACAACACTATAACCGCCGCTCTCGGCTATTTTCTCTATCGTCGCATACAGGCTCTCATAGAACTCATCGTTGTTCTCCAGCGAGGACTTGAGAGACTCCAGCTCCGCATTTTTCGCAGCCGCATACTCCTTGATATAGTCGCTCTTCTGGGTAATCTCTGCCGCAACCCTGGCAGCGGCGGCGGAATCACCGTTCCGCTCATACTCAAGCTTCTGGTCATGAAGAGTCTCCAGTTCCTTGGTCAAACTGTCTATTTCGCTCTGGTAGTCGCTTCTCCTGTTCTCATAGTTACGGACAGGGGAGGAATTACGGAAATAAGCCTGATAGACCCTCGCCGTGTCTATGACGGCAAAGCGGGTAATCTGCTGGGAAAAGGCCAGCTGCGGCAAAAGCAAGAGGAGGCCGGCAAAAAGCCCCCGGATTGTATTACTGATTTTCATATACAAAAGCTCCTTGTACCCCTGTTTATCTGTTCGGCGAAGAGAAGGACAGGACGAAATGCCAGCCCGACAGGAAACTGTCCGCAAGCTCTCCATTAGCCTTGCGCCATGAAAAACCATCGTCCAGCATGAAGTTATTAGCCAGGTACACGCGGATTGGCAACTGCTGCATGAGGAGGCGGAGGCCCGGACCGAAACTGAAGAACCAGTTGCTGGCATCGCTTAAATCCAAACTGCTGACATCTGTGTTCTTAACCATCGAGGCATCGAAGAACAAATCGACTGAAAGCGCGTTCTTGAAAACCGGATAGCGCAACTCAACAGAGTTGTTCCACAGGAGGTCTCCGTTTCCAATCTCTTTGTCGGATATCTCCCAGCCGCGGCCGTATACCATACCGTCCACGGAAAGCTTGTTCGTAGATGATATCGCACTTCCAAAGAAAGCTCTCTGGAAAGTAAACTGACTTATACCGGCAAGTATAAGCTGAAAAGCGAATTTATCCGTGATAGGCTTGTTGACAAGCTGGAAGTATGCCTCGCCCGTCGTTGTGGACCGAAGGATGAATTCGGTCTCGCCGAAGTTCTCAAAAATCACATCCTTCGGAAGCAGTCCTATCCACGTAAGCCGCTGACTTGCGAACCAGCCTTTGCTGGGGTTAAAGTAAAAGTCACGTCCATCAAACGAGACTTGACCGAAGACAGAATTCTTGGGGTTCCACCTGTTGTGGTACTCTTCAATGGCTGTGAAAGTAGGTATATACGCCGCTCCGTCATATATATTCGTCATCAGAGAAACGGAACCTCCCCCTGCGAGGGTGAAGTCCCCCCAGCGGAGCTGCCATCTCCTCGCTAAAGAGTCAGACAGGGATATCTTATGCTGGATGAACTGGAAGGAGCCGGTCAAGTTGTCAAGTCCACCGTCCGGAAGGAACACGTTCCTTGGCGTAAAGACTTTCGCCCTTGCATAGCTCAAGGAAACGGTATTGGAGATAGGCTTACCAAACAGGTAGGGCACACCGTAGCTCGCCGACACAGACTGGTTGTTGGTCGCAATGGAGGCAGACAGGCTTGCACTCTTTCCCAAACCGAACAGGTTGGAATCTGAAAGCCCCAATGACAGGGATATCGGGAAATCATCCGACGTAGAAGAACCGCTGAAGGTCATACCGAACTGCACGGATCTCGTACTCTGCTCCGCAACCTTTAATGTCAAGTCAACAAGGTTCTCCTCTGAGCCGGGAGTAATCTCGGGAACAATACTCGAGAAATACTGGAGGTTGTAAAGGCCCCGGAGGCCCGTAGTTACCTTCTCGTTTGAGAACACATCACCTTCCTGCAAAGGAAGTTCGCGGAAAATGACTTCGTCTTTTGTCCTCGTGTTTCCCTGGAGACGTATGTGCTCTATGTGGCTTCTCTCACCTTCATGTATATAGACAGTATACCCAATGGTCTTGGCATCGAGATTTTTGTCCACCTGGGGCTGGTACTGGTTTGACCAGTATCCGGAGTCGGTGTACTTGCTTTGAATCGCCGTTATTCCTTCCTGAAATTTGGTTATATTGAACACGTCACCCGGCTTGAGCCTGACCAGAGCGGCAAGGTCCTCAGCCTTAAAAATCTCGGCACCTTCGATCTTAAGCCCGCTGAAGGTGTACTGAGACCCCTCCTCTATGTTAAAAGTGAGGGTTATCTCCTGCCGGTCCTTCTTCTCGTTGCGCTCAGCCGTCTGTTCGACGTTTATGACGTTCACGTCGATGTAGCCGTTCTCAGCATAATACTGCGTTATCGCCTTTTTGTCCTGCTCAATGGAGGCATCGCTGAAGCCGTCACGGTTCATGATGGATGTCTTTTTGGAGGTCAGCTTGCTCCGCAAAGTCCTCGATGATACCATGCGGTTACCGGTGAATACGATATCCTTGACAACGACCTGACTTCCTTCCTTTATACGAAAAGTGACGATAATGCCGTCGCTTCCCTTCTCGGTCTCGGACGAGACCTCCACCTCACTGTAGCCCTTGGAGTAATAGACGTTCCGAATGGCAGTCACATCGGACGGGAGTTTGCTCTCATCGAAGACGGCTTTGTCCTTAGTTGAAATCTGCTCCTTCAGGTCATCGGACTTAACCTTGTAAGCTCCCAGAAAGCGGACTTTCTGGACGACAGGCTTCTCTACAACAGATATGACAATCCTGACCGTCTGAAAGTTTTTGTCAATTGGAACCGCGCTCGGCTCTATGTCCTCAAAGAAGTCTAGGGCAAAAAGCCTGTTTATGAGGTCAGCGAAGAGCTCGTCAGAGAAATCCTCCCCTATGAAACGTTCGGTTATGCCCCTAAGGTCGCTCTCGTTAACATTATCCAGCCCGTTGAATTTTATATCGCGGATAGGCTTGCCGTAGTACCAGTCCTCCGACTCCTGGGCCGGAAGCTGCACCATGCCCGCCAAAAGTACGAGAAGAAAAAAGGAAAGCAGCCTCTTTATATGCATAAAAGTCCTCATCGTCAAAACGTAAATCTCCATGACAAAGTTATGGAATTGCCCGCCACTATGTCCGGCACGTTCCCGTACCGCAAAGGTTCAAGGTCAGGGGCAAAATTCCACCTTATGTTTGCGAACGGAGCCGCCAGCTCGAGGCCAAGCTCGGGCCGGAAAACAATCCCGCTGCCCAGCATGCCGGACCCCCTCATGCCGGAGTACTCGTCATACGTGAATTGCAGCAGGGCATCGGCATAAATCGAATCGCCGAAATACTTACCCATATAAACACTCGCATTGTCCAAAAAGTTACCCAAGGGGTTGCTATAACCGTTAAAACTTCCGTTATAGGAATCCCGCGAGGCGGACAGCCCGTAATTGAGGGCATTCTGCAGGATGTTCATACGCACAGAGAATATATCAAAATTCAGCAAATCACGCAATGCGTTTTCCATTTTTTTAACGACCGTAAACTGGACCCCGTAATCAAGCCCCGAAAGCAGGAAACTGCCCGCATTTTCGGAGTCGGCGGTCACAACCTGTCCCAGCATGGCCATAATCTCGGCCTCGGACCGGGGAGGATTGGAATACACGCGGGGCGAGAAAGCCGAGAAACTCTGCTTGACGGCTTCCAAAACCAGGGTAACGACGGCACCGTCCGTGTCGCGTTCCTTGGTCTCAGCTCTGGCCGTTATAAGGGGATTGAAGGACTTCTCGCTCTCGTTCAGGGTCACCTGCCCTTCCTTAAGGTAGAAGTTGCGGCTCAGGTAGGTCAGATGGCCGCCCCGCAGGCCTATGTCGCTCTTCATGCTCCACGAAGACTGCGAGGTATCCAGAGAGAACTCGAATTTGGTCCCGGGGTTCACCATCGCCTGTATCAGCGGGTTTATCACGAGGTCAACCTTACGGCCCACGGTCGCGTTCACGTTTATTATCACGTCGTTCGACCGGGTAAGGGACTGCCAGGCACTCGGCTTGCCCGTATCCTTCTTGGCCTCCCTGACAGTGCCGCCGGAGAGGGTCACAAGGGTGCCGATGGGGCGGATGCTCGTGAGGGCGGTAACAATACCGACCTCTCCCTGCTCAATGGAGGCATTTATGTCAGTCTTCAACGTGGCATC
>CADBRC010000326.1 GCA_902796985.1 uncultured Spirochaetaceae bacterium | reverse complement strand
TGCATGGACAGGGAGCTGCTGAGGAAGCTCCAGGGCGAGAGACTGGTGAAGGTCGTCAACCACGTGTACCACAACGTCCCCTCCTACCGCAAGAAGATGCAGGAGGCCGGACTGGAACCGGGCGACATCCGGGGGCTGGAGGACCTGCCCAAGCTTCCCTTTACCACTTACGAGGATTTGAACCAGGCATATCCCTTCGGACTTTCTGCGGTCCCGCAGGAGCAGCTGGTCCGCGTGCACGCTTCAAGCGGCACGACCGGCAAGCCCAAGATTGCCGTTTACACCCGGCGGGACATTGACCTCTGGTCTGAGTGTGCCGCCCGCTGCCTTGCCATGGCGGGAATCACGCGGAACGACGTCATTCAGGTCGGCTACGGCTATGGACTCTTTACCGGCGGCCTCGGCGCGCATTACGGGGCGGAGTACCTGGGCGCGCTCGTCATACCGATGTCTACGGGCAACACCAAGAAGCTGATTGACATGATGGTGGACTGCGGGGCGACTGCGATTGCCTGCACCCCCTCCTACCTCCTGCACGTTGCCGAGGATCTGGAGAAGTCCGGCATGATGGACAAGATAAAGCTCAAGGCCGCCATCTGCGGCGCGGAGCCCTGGACCAACGAGATGCGGAGCGCGATGGAAAGCAAGCTCCACATAAAGGCATTCGACATCTACGGCCTGACCGAGGTCATGGGGCCGGGTGTCGCCGCGGACTGCGAGTACCACAAGGGCCTGCACATCTGGGAGGACCACTTCCTGCCGGAGATAATCGATCCCAAGACCCTCAGGCCCGTCGCGGACGGGGAGACCGGCGAGCTTGTCATCACGACGCTGACCAAAGAGGGCATGCCGATGATACGCTACCGGACCAAGGACCTGACGAGCCTTGAGACCAGCCGCTGCGAGTGCGGCCGCACGATGGCGAGGATCCAGCGCTTCAAGGGCCGCACGGACGACATGCTGATCATCCGCGGCGTGAACGTCTTCCCGTCACAGGTGGAAGCCGCCCTGCTGACCGTGGACGGAACGACCCCGCACTACATGATAATCGTGGACCGCGTGGACAATACGGACACGCTTGAAGTGCAGGTTGAGGTGGACGAGTCCTTCTTCTCGGACGAGGTCGGCAAGCTGGAGAAGCTTTCCCGCACGATTCACGACCGCCTGCGCGAAGCGCTCGGCCTGAACGCCAAGATAAGCCTGGTGCAGCCCAACTCACTCGTGCATTCGGACGGCAAGACCAAGCACGTGACCGACAAGCGCAAGCTCTATGTCTAAGATTTCAGGAGGAAGACAATGTTCATAAAGCAGCTTTCCGTTTTTCTGGAGAACAAGGCCGGGCAGCTTGAGGAGCTGCTCAAGATCCTCGCGGACGAGAAAATAAACATCTTCTCTGCGAGCCTTGCGGATACCAACGACTTCGGCGTGCTCCGCATCCTGGTCAACGACACCGACAGGGCCTACCAGGTACTCAAGGCAAAGGGCATCACGAGCAAAGCCAATGATGTCATCGGCGTGAGCGTTCCCAACCAGATCGGCGGCCTGCACAAGGTGGCTCAGATCATACTCGGTGCAGGAATAGACATCTCCTACATCTACGGACTTTCCGTCGCCAACGGCGGTGCGAACATCGTGATGAAGACCGATGATCAGGAGAAGACCGTCAAACTGCTCAGGGATAACAACATCACCCTGCTCAGGCAGGAGGATCTGTAGGAAGCGATGTCCCGGAACTTGCGAAAGACGGGGCTTTCCTACCTGTGCATCGGCTATCTGATCTCCGTCCTCTTCTCTGCCGTGTCCAACCTGGTCAAGCAGGTTTCCGGCTTGGGCAGGATAGAGGACGCCGTGTTCGCCGACTGGCTGCGCTACCTGGAAGGAACCTGGCTGAACGAGCTTGCCTTTTTTGCAGGCTTCGCAATACCGGGTATCTGCATGATTGTGTATACCCTGCCGCTGCTTCGGGGAAAGACGGGCAGCATCGCGGAACGGCGGATTATAAACATTCCGTCCGTTTCCGCATTGCTTGTGCTGCTCGGCTGGGTCTTCAATTTCTGCCTGCAGTACGGGGTTGCCCTGTACGCGCAGCTGGTGGAGGGACAGAACTTTACCGCCATCCTTATTATTTTTCCCCTTGCCACGGTCATTACCGCCATACCGAGCATAACGCTCACCTATCTTGCGCTTGAGATTTTCAACCGGGTCGCGGTCCTGCCCCGCATGTTCCCCGACGGAAACATTTTCACGGTGAAAGGAACGGAAAAACCCTCCCTGCGTTTTCTCTTCCTGATGGTCTTCCTTGCAGTCTGCATCTACCCGATATTCGAGATGACCTATTACTTTATCGGCAAGGACTTTTACACGACGAACACCATCTCCCTCAGCATCCTGATTCACCCGCTTCTTCCGATAACGCTTTCCATGGCCATCATGGCCATCCTCCTGCGCCTGATACGGAAGCCGCTCAAACTGCTGTCCGCCGCTGTCGGCAGGGTGGAGCAGGGGGACTACACGCAGGGGGTGCAGTATGTCTCCAACGATGAGATGGGATTTCTGGCGAACGGCTTCAACAAGATGACGGCATCCCTCGCGGAGAAAGAATTCCTTCGCGACACCTTCGGCAAGGTCGTGGATCCCAAGGTCCGCGACTACCTGACCAAGGGCAGCGTCCCCCTGCGCGGGGAGAGCCGGGAGGTGACGGTGCTCTTCTGCGACATCAGGAGCTTCACCGCGATGAGCGAGAAGCTGACTGCGGAAGAGGTCGTGCAGTTCCTGAACGGATACTTTTCGGCCCTGGGTGCATGCATTGCGCGCAATAACGGCGTAATCAACAAATACATCGGGGACGCGATCATGGCGATTTTCGGCGCGCCCGTTCCGTCGGAAAAGCACGCGGAGGACGCGTTCAATGCGGCCGTGGAGATGCGGGCTGCCCTTGCGGAGCTGAACAGGCAGTATGCGGCGGAAGGCAAGCCGCCCGTCCGCTTCGGGATAGGGATACACACGGGGAGCGTATTCGCCGGGACGATCGGCAGCAGGGAGCGGATGGAGTATACGATAATCGGCGATACCGTGAACACTGCAAGCCGCATCGAGTCGCTCTGCAAGGACTACGGCACGGACATCCTCGTCTCGGAGAGCACGGTCAGTCAGCTGACTTCCAGC
>CADBRC010000325.1 GCA_902796985.1 uncultured Spirochaetaceae bacterium | reverse complement strand
CGAATTTTCCCCGTGAAATTGCAGAAGTTTATACCTTGCCTACCATTCAGGGAGTAGTGACCCCAAGGTAGTGGGGGAGCTTGGGAAGGACTCGGCCTGGAAGGAGAAGTACATGACGGCATTGGATGCATGTATAAAGCTCAATAATCGCGTGGGTAAAAGCGGCAATCCTGCCGATTATAGCAAGAGAGCTATGCGTGAACGGAAAAGGGTTGCCCTCTTTATCGACTATGCGGAGACCGAATACTCGCAGAAGATGGTCACGGGGGCGAATTTGATACTAAAGGAACGTGGCTACGACCTCCTGATTTTCCCCACCGGGGGAGGGGAGAGTTTGGCCATGTCCTACGATTACCAGTACCTGTCGGTCGCGGCCCACATCAACGCCGCGAACGTGGACGGGGTCATATTTGTCACTACGCAGGCTTTGAACTACTACGAGCATGAGTTCGTCGAGTCCTACATCAAGTCCTTTTCCTCGATTCCGATTGTCAGCATAGGCTACATCTACGGCAGCATCCCCAGCGTCATCGCAAACTCGGACATGGCGATGAAGAATATGGTGTCCCACCTGATTACCGTCCACCACCGGAAACGCTTCGTCCTGCTGGATGTGGCCAAGGCTGCCCAGGACGCTCAGAGCCGCAGGATGGTCTTCCTCACTGTCCTGGCAGAGCATGGGATTGAGTTCGACGAGAGCAAGGTGATAATCGGCAATTTCGGCTACTACAGTACCATTCAGGCTCTGGAGGAATACAGGAAGAGGAATGGCGGGTTCGACTTCGATACCGTTGTCGCCTTGAACGATGAGATGGCTTTTGCCTGTATAGACTGCCTGAAGAAGTACGGCATCCGTGTTCCTGAGGATGTGCTGGTCACGGGCTTTGACAACGCCAACCGGGCGATGATGGGCGTGCCTCCCCTGACGACCGTTGACCAAAATATAGAGCTTCAGGCCGCTTTGGCCGCGGATAAGCTTTGTGATGTGATTGAAGGAAAGGACTTTGAGCTTATAACGACCGTCTGTTCCCGTCCCGTCTACCGGCAGTCATGCGGCTGCCTTTCCAGGAAGGACGGCTACTTCAAGGAGCGGAGTCAGAGCGGCCTCATTATGAATTCCCGCTACGACGACCGGGGCTTCGGACTTGCCGAGTGGTATGTCAGGAGGGGGGAGTTCATACAGGTCATCAAAATGTTCACCAGCATGCAGGTGAACGACTCGCTTGACGAATTCCGCTCTCACCTGAACAGCGACATGGTGGCGTTCGGCATAGAGAGTGCAGCGATCGTCCTCTTCGAGAACCCCATAAGCATGGACAAGGAGTTCTACTTTACCCTGCCGGATTCGGCGATGGTCTTTACCGCGATGGACGGGGAGACGGGCTTTGCCCTTGACGACCAGTCTCCGCCGGTTAAGTTCCATCCCCGCAAGCAGATACTGCCGGACTACATCCTCAGCTCCCTTGACGATATGTATGTGGTTTCCCTGTTCCGCAACTCAGTCCTCTACGGTTACATGCTCTTCCGCCCGGGACAGTTCGACATAACCGTCTATACGATGGTCTGCCGGGTCATCTCCAACAACCTTGCTTCTTCATACGTTCTGAGCAAGTCGGCGGAGGAGAAGAAGGAGCTTAACGACAAGTTCAGCATAGTCCATGCTATATCGGTGACGGACGAGATGACAGGCCTCATGAACAGGAGGGGCTTCCTCTCGCTCGCGGAAAAGGCCCTGGATGCGAGCAAGGCCAGCCAGGGGAGCGGCATCGTCATTTACGGCGACATAGACGGGCTCAAGAAGATCAACGACAATCACGGACATGCTGCGGGAGACAAGGCGATAATCGCCGAGGCCCAGCTGCTGAAGAATGCGTTCCGCTCGACCGATGTGATAGGCAGGATGGGCGGGGACGAGTTCGCCATCGTCGCCCCGTCCCTGGGCATAAAAAAGTACATGGAGATACGGAAGAACCTGGACAAGGCCTGCGAGGCCTGGAACCGGGAGTCCGGTGAATCTTTCACCCTGTCCATAAGTTTGGGCTACGTTTCCTATCCGTCGATGGGTGTGGGCTATGACCTGAAGAACCTGCTGGACATGGCGGACAATGCCCTCTACTTTGAGAAGCGGGGCAAGCACACCCTCCGGCAGGACTGACCGGGCCGTTTTTAGAAGCTGAACCTGAGGGACAGGGACAGGGGGGCGGAGAACATGTTGCCGAGCGAGAGGTCTTCCGCCTCATAGCTGTGCCGCCAGAACTGCTTGCTGTCCTCGTTGTATTTGTCTTTCCCGTATTTTCTGTTGTCGAACGAGGGGGAGCGGATGAAGGCCGTTCCCACCTGCAGGCTTGCTCCGCCCATCTCGAATCCGAGGCCAAGCCCCGCGCCGACCTCCGGCACCCAGCCTTTGCCGTTGTCCCCGCCGAGCCCGGTGTAGCCGTAATGGTTGAAGTTGGCGTAGTAGAGGCCGAAGAGCGCGCCCCCGGTGACGGTGACGTACTGGCCGACCCGGCATGAGAGGGCGACGGGCAGCCTGACCAGGAAGTCCATGTTCCCGGACTTGGCGTAGGGGTTGTATTCGCCCTTCCTGTAGGGCTGGTCCTTGTATGCATCAAGCTGTGACTTGCTTATCGCTCCGTCGTCTTCCAGAAGCTCCCAGTAGCGCACGTCCGTGGGGTTGACTGAGTTCAGCGTCATGCTGCCGTAGGGACGCACGCCGACTGTGTAGCGGCCGAAGTCTTTTGCCGCCCCTGCCCAGAATGAGACCGTGTGGCTCACCGCTACGTCGTCTATGTCCACTTTGCTTTCCGTTCCGTCGATCGGGATGACCGCGAGGTAGGAGACTCCGAAGCCCCTCATGCTGTCCCGGCTGAAGTCCAGGCCGCCCTGCGCCCGCACGAAGAACTTGTCGTTGCCCCAGGGGCCGAGGTGCCACATGCAGAGGTCGCCTCCCAGATGGGGGCGGATCTTGTAGTCGCCTTGTCCGAGGTTCGCCGCGAGGGTCAGGCCGGGCATCGCCATGCCCTCCCCGCCGGAGATGCAGAAATCGTAGTAGCGGGCCTGGGCGGAGAAAGTCTTGCCGAAGGCGAAGGTCGCAGCCAGCCCCAGATCGGTCATGTTGGCCGGCCAGTCCTGGAAGTTCGCAATGGCGTTGTAGTAGATGAGCGAGCCGTAGATGTTCCCGTACTGCATGCTCGCACCGGCGTTCCAGTAGTTCTCGTCTACGCCGGCCTTGAGCACGGGGGCGGTGAAGTTCCTGTCCTTGAGGTGTTCGGTGAAGGCCGCCGAGTAGTAGAGGGGGGATGTGTAGTCGTCGTAGTCTGTACGCAGGGCCCCGAACGATGCGGTGCTGATCCCGCTGTGCTGCTGGTGCCCGTAGTGCAGGGGCCGGTAAATTCCTGTCGCGGGAGCTTCCTCCGCTGATATTGCGGCATGAGCGGATAGCAGTATTGCCGCAAGAAGCACGGTCCGGGCTTGCATCTTTCCTTTCATTTCTTTGCTAGTTCTCCCTGTCTGTTCCCCAGAAGGTATCTTACTATTTTTTCGACGTCTGTGTCTATCACAAGCCCCTTGCAGGCTGCTGCTGCCTTTTCGTAGGATTCTTCGCTTGCGAAGATGCTGTTTATTTTGGCGTAGATCTCGGCGGAGTGACGGATGAAGCAGCCTATGCCGTTTTTCTTGACGAACTCCAGGTTGCCCTTTTCCTGCCCGTAGATGTAATTGCTGATGATGACGGGCTTCTGCTGGGAGGCTATCTCCATTATCGTCGAGGTACCTGCCTTGGATACGATGAGGTCGGACAGTTTGACCAGGCTGTCCATGTAGTCGACGAAGCCGTATATGTGCAGGTCCAGCCAGGGGGCGACCTTTTTGATAAGCTCCAGCGAGCGGTACAGGCCCTTGTTGCGCCCGCAGACGACGGCGACGCTGAAGGGGGCCTTGTGCAGGACGCACTGGTTGACGAGTTTGAGCGCGCCCGGAAGCCCTTCGCCTCCGCCTGCCAGCAGGACAACGCGCTTGTCCTGGGGGTAGCCGTACTTGTCCCGGAGAAAGCGGATTTCTTCCCGGGTTACGGGGCGGGCGAATTTCTTGTTGAGCAGGAAGGGGACGATGTGGACGCGGGAGGGGGCAACCCCGCTCCGGATCGCGAAGTCGCGGAACTGGGGGGATGCGACCAGGTAGTCCTGGTTCTTGCGGAAGAACCAGGCGGACGGCCCGGTGAAGGGGTCGGTCGTGATGACTGACAGGCGGATGTTCCTGCCGGTCCGCTTCTGTACCGTCAGTATGGCGTCGTGCAGGACGGGGGTCAGCGCGAAATGGAAGCTCACCACATCGGTTATCTGCCGCTTCTCAATCTCTTTCCGGAGGTAGGACTGCGTGTGCAGCCGTATCGCATGGCGGACGATTGTCTGGAAGAAACGGAACTCTCCCAGGTCATAGACGAGCGGCCAGACTCCGTGGAGGTAGTTGCAGGCGATGCCGTAGCCGTCCTCAAGCAGGATGTGTCCTCCCCGGTTCTTCTGGTCGAATCCGCAGAGAAGCTCTACTTTGCATTCCGGGGCATAGTCGTAGAAGGCTTCCTGAAGTACCTTTGCCTGTGCCCTGTGACCGTTTCCCGTATTCAAATAGACCAGCAGGAACCGCCTGCCGACATCCTCGCCTGACATAACGGAAAGTATAAAGGGAAACGCGCCGGGCTGTCAATGTAAGCCGGGCTGCCAAAGTATTGACGAGGCGGGCTTTTTCTTCTATTATATCACGTTATGAAAAAAGCTTTTTCTGTGCTTTTGCTGGCGGTGTTTTTCTTTGTCCCCGCCTTTTCTCAATCCATCCTCACGGCGAGCGAATTTTTTAAAAACGTAAGCGACCATTACGGCAAGATACAGGATTACGAGGCCGACACTCAGATTATCGTCGGCAACGGCGGCGTGATGAAGGGCAAGGCCTCCTTCAAGCGGCCGGAGATGCTCAGGATTGACTTCTCCCAGCCCAACGGACAGACGATACTGTTCAACGGCGAGACGCTGGTCATCTACCTGCCCGGCTCCTCTGCGATACTTCAGCAGACGGTCAGCGGTTCCGGGGCTGCGGCTGCGACGCCCGAGGGCCTGTCCCTGATGAGGCGTTACTATACGGTTGCCTACGAGAGCGGCCAGACCCCGGTTCCCCTTGAGGAGGGCAGCTCCGAGATGGTCGTCAACCTGATCCTGCGCCGCCGCTCGGCGAGCGAGGCTTTTTCCAAAATGCTGCTTTCCGTTGATCCTGAGACCCTCCTCATCAGGAGGATTGTTGCGACCACTCCCGCGAACCTTGACTACGTGTTCTATTTCTCCGGCTATAACCTGAACACCGGGATGAGCGACCAGAGGTTCATCTATGATCCGCCGTCCTCGGCGAACAACTACAACAACTTTCTTTTCTCGGAGTAGGGCTTGCCATGGAGAGCTACGGTTCGATTTTACGTGAGGCCCGTGAGGCACAGGGCCTGAGCATAGAGCGGGTTGCTGCCGAGACGGCGATAACCAAGCAGTACATCATTGCGCTTGAGAACGACGATCAGGCGGGCTTCCACGGGGAGGCTTACCTGACTGGCTTCCTGCAGAACTATTCGGACTACCTGGGCACGGACACCAAGGAGCTGCTGAAACTTTACCACGCGATGAAGCTCCAGGAGTCCCCGACCCCCAGGGCCCTGCTGGAAAAGGAGCGGCCCAAGTTCCTCGTTCCCCTCATCGTCGGGATTGTCCTGCTTGTGCTGGGAGGAACGGGCTTCTTCCTCTATTTCTACGTCTTCAAGATTCCCGAGAAGAAGGAGATAGCCGCGCGGGCGGTCGCCGAGAACAAGAAGATTCACCAGTACAGCTTTGACGGGACGACGCAGAACGCCCGCCTCTACGTGGGCGACCAGATCCTGCTTCCGACGGAGAACGGGGGCAACATTGTCCTGACTGTTTCCAACACCCAGGGTTACTTCTCTGTCCTGACTCCTTCCGGCGAGCAGGTCGTCGATCTGAGCGAAGAACGGGACATCGACCTGACCGGGGACAACATCACCGACATCATCCTCTACGTCAGCGACGTGGACATGCGGGACGGCAGCAGGGGTGCGGAGGTCCGCATGCTGCTCAAGGACAGGGAATCCCAGCAGTACATCGGCATCCTCGACAGCGACGCCACCTCGCGCAGCGAGATTGAACAGGCGAGCGGAAGCGGGCAGCAGACCATCCACACGGACAACCGCGCTTATCCCTTCACGGCGAACATTTCCTTCCGCGGCTCCTGCGTCTTCCGCTACAAGTCCGACAGGAAGGAGGTCGTGGAGAACTACTACCAGTCGGGCGAGGTCATCAACGTGACGAGCAACAACGGCCTCCGCATCTGGGCGAGCAACATCAACGCGCTCAAAATCCAGCTGATAGCAGGGCTTGCGACATACGACTTTGAAATCGGAAAGGCGGGCGAGGTCGTCGTCGAGGACATCAAGTGGGTCAAGGATTCCAGCGGGATGTACAGCATCGTCGTTGAGAACGTCAACTAGCTTTCTGTAAAATATGCCTATGGGACGAACTTTCTTCCTGGACCAGCACGGCTGTGCCAAGAACCAGGTGGACGGCGAGCTGCTGATAGCCCGCCTGGAGGCGAAGGGCCTTGTCCGCGTGGACGACCCTGCCGGGGCCGACCTCATCATCGTCAACTCCTGCGGTTTCATCGAGAGCGCGAAGAAAGAGAGCCTTGACTCCGTAATGGATGCACGGGCATCCTATCCTGCTGCCAAGATTCTTTTGGCGGGATGCCTCGCCGAGCGCTATGCCGACGTGTTCAAGACCGAGCTGGAGGAGGCGGACGGCATTCTGGGAAACGGCGACCTTTCCCTCATCGACAGTGCGGTGGACTCCCTCTTTGCCGGGGACCGGCCCGTCTTAAAGGCTCCCCAGAAGGGCGTGTGCGGAGGTGACCGCGGCAGCCTCCTTTCGTTCAAGGGCAGCGCGTACGTCAAGATAACCGAGGGCTGCGACAACCACTGCACCTTCTGTGCCATCCCGATTATCCGGGGAGACCTGCGCTCCCGTCCTGTCAGCGAGGTTGTGGACGAAGTCCGTTCGCTCGTCGGCCGGGGCGTGAAGGAAATCAACCTCATCGGGCAGGATCTTGCAGCATACGGCTGCGGCAAGGACGACGGCTTTACCGAAAGCGGCCGTTCCCATCTCCGCGAGCTGATGGAGGCACTCTCCGCTATTCCGGGGCAGTTCTGGGTCCGCCTCCTCTACATCCACCCCGACCACTTCAACACGGACATCCTTGACCTGATGGAAAAAGATGCCCGCTTCCTTCCGTACTTTGACATTCCTTTCCAGTCCGGCGATGACGGCATCATCAGGGCGATGAACCGGCACGGCACGGCAGAGTCCTACATCAGCTTGATAAAGACAATCCGCACCCGCTTTCCGGAGAGTGCCATCCGCACGACCTTCCTGACGGGCTTCCCCGGCGAAAGCGAAGAGGCGGCGGAGAACACGCGCGCTTTCCTGAAGGCGATACAGAGCGACTGGTCGGGCTGTTTTGCCTACAGCACGGAGGAGGGAACTCCGGCGGCGAAGATGAAGGGCAAGGTCCCTCACAAGAAGGCTGAAGCGCGGGCGGCCGCGCTCGGAGAGATACAGGCGGCCATCACGCAGGAGCGGCTTAAGGCCCGGGTCGGCAAGGTCTACGATGTCCTTATCGAGGAGATAATCGAGAACAAGGACAGCACGGATGAGGGGCTTGCGATAGGCAGGGCCTGGTTTCAGGCACCGGACGTCGACGGCAGCGTCGTCATCTCATACGACCTGGATGATGAAGAAGCTGTCCGTCAGGTTGTTCCCGGCGCCGTGGTCAGGGTGCGTGCGGCTGCTTCGTCGGAATTCGACATAAGCGCGGAATGGGAGAGAGACATCTGATGGAAGGCGGACAGGACGGACAGGGGGGCGGCCCCGCATACCTGGACACGCTCAACGAGGAGCAGCGGGCGGCGGTGGTGCACGAGGGGTCTCCGCTCCTTATCCTTGCCGGGGCGGGTTCGGGCAAGACGAGGGTCATCACGACCAAAATTGCCTGGCTGATTGCCGAGCGGCACGTGGATCCCTATTCGATTCTCGCCGTCACTTTTACCAAGAAGGCTGCAAACGAAATGCGCGAGCGCGCGACCGCTTTGGAACCCCGTTCCCAGTATGCCCAGATCCGTACCTTCCATTCCTGGGGGGCATACTTCCTGCGTACCCACGCATTTGAGGCGGGGGTGGACAAGAACTTCACGGTCTACGATGACGATGACATGACGACCCTTGTGCAGAAAGCGGTCCCCGACCTTACCAAGCAGCAGGCCAAAGTCGCCGCAAAGAAAATTTCCCTCGCCAAAGATTTCTGCCTGACTCCGGACAGCGATTCCCTGTATACGGTCAGCGAGGATCCCAAGTTTCCTTCCATATATGATGCCTACCAGAAGAGGCTCCGCGAGACGGGGAACGTGGACTTCGGCGACCTCATCATGCTGCCCTACCAGGTGCTGCGGGACAATGCCTCTGCCCGCCGTGATGTTGCCCTCCGTTACCGGGTCATCCTCGTGGACGAGTATCAGGACTCCAATACCGCCCAGTTCCTGCTCCTGCAGCAGCTTTCCGGAGTGGGGGAGGGGGCACCGACCTACGTGAGCGTCGTCGGTGACGATGACCAGAGCATTTATAAGTTCCGCGGGGCGGACGTTCAGAACATCCTGAGCTTCCAGCAGCAGTTCCCCGGAACGACATTGATACGGCTCCAGACCAACTACCGGTCTACGAGTGAGATTCTCTCCTGCGCGGACGCGGTGGTCAAAAATAACGAGGACAGGCTCGGCAAGACCCTGGTTTCCGCCCGGGGCAAGGGCAAGAAGCCGACCCTTGTATTCCTGCCGAATCAGGACGATGAGCCGCAGTTCTGCGCTCAGATAATCAAGCAGGCACACAGTAAGGGGGTTCCCTATTCTTCCTGGGCAATATTGTACCGCATGAACGCCCAGTCGCTCGGCTTTGAAACCGAGTTCCTTCATGCCAAGATTCCCTACAGCATCGTCGGATCGCTCAAGTTCTACGAGCGGGAGGAGATAAAGGACGCGCTTGCCTGGATTTCGTTCGTCGCCAACCAGAAGGATGAAGTCTCTTTCCGCCGCATTGTCAACAAACCTGCCCGGGGAATAGGCGGGACGACCCAGGACAAGATTGTCGAGACATTTCTTGCGTCCGGGGTGACTGCCGGGACTGCCGGGGCGGGGGTGGGGCAGGAAGCCGACGGCGGGCCGCTCCTTCTGGATTCCGGGGAGGGGGCTGCTCTTGGAGCGGGAGCTGCTCTTGGGGCTGCTGCTCTTGGGGCTGCTGCCGCTGAACCGGCGGAGGAGCGGACGATAACTTCCGTCATGCCGGGGCTCAAGCTCGGCAAGAAGGCGCGTGAGGGGGCGGACATCTTCTGTGCCCTCGTCAAGGAATTTGAGGCGATGCTCAAACAGCCTGACGCGGGAGGAACATCCAAACCCGAAGACAAGCTTTCTTCATTTATAGAGGCAGTCATAGAGAAATCCGGGCTGAGGGACTACTACCACGAGCAGGATGACATAGCGGAGACACAGAAGGGCGAAAACCTGGACGAGCTGGTCAACAGCGCACTTCTATACCCCTGTACGGTTGACGGACTGACTGCATACTTGGACAGCATTCAGCTGGACCGGTCGCTTGCGAGCGAAGGTGGAGACGAAGGCGGTAGCGATGACCGCGTTACGCTGATAACCCTGCACAACACAAAGGGGCTGGAGTTTCCGCGCGTCATCATAACAGGGATGGAAGCGGGAGTCTTTCCCCGAGAAGACAAGAGCGGGGATGATCTGGAAGAAGAGCGGCGGCTTTTCTACGTGGGCATAACCCGCGCCAGGGACGAGCTCTATTTTACTTCCTGCCAGATGCGCCGCCTGTACGGAAGTACCCGCTACACCGGTCCCAGCCTCTTCCTGTCCGAACTGGGGGAGGGGAATGTCCGCGTGCTGGGGAACAATCCCGCCTCCTTCTCCTTTGACTCCGACAGGGCGGGCGACCCCATCGCACGGACCTACCGCACCGGGGCGGAGGTTTACCACGATGACTGGGGCTACGGCCACATCATTAAGGGTGGTTTCTCCGACGAGGGCGAGTACGTCATCAGCGTCAAATTCCAGACCGGAGCGGTCAAGAAGTTTCTGCCCAAGTATCAGGGCAGCTCTCTGATAGTATCGGAGTAGTCTGGACCTGTTCGGAAAACTGCACTGGCAGCGGAGCTTCAAGCCGGCTTTCCGAACAGCTTTCCTGTCCCCCTTCTGATAAAGAAAACCCCGGGAGCTGCCTGTGCCCCGGGGCTGGGAAAGCACCCTACAGCTTCCAGCTGACGGCCTCTTTCCGTGCATCGATGAATTTTGCGTAGATACCCCCGCGCCTGACAAGCTCCTCATGCCTGCCCTGCTCGGCGATGCGGCCCCTGTCTATGACGACAATCTGATCGGCGTTGCGTACGGTCTTGAGCCGGTGGGCAATCATGATGACGGTCTTTTCCTTCGTCAGCTCGGAAATTGCCGCCATAAGGTCACGCTCGTTCTCCGGGTCCACGTTCGCGGTCGCCTCGTCCAGGATGATAACCGGGGAGTCCTTCAGTATGGCGCGGGCGATCGAAATCCGCTGCCGCTCGCCGCCGCTCAGGGAAGCCCCGCCCTCCCCGATGACGGTGTCGTATCCCTGCGGCAGAGCAGATATGAACTCGTGGCAGCATGCTTTCTTCGCCGCTTCAATCACCTTTTCCATCGGGGCGTCCGGCTCGCCGAAGCGGATGTTGTTTGCAATCGTATCATGGAACAAATATACGTTCTGGAAGACAAAGCTGAAGTTCTGCATCAGGCTGTCCATGCTGTAGTCCCGCACGTCGTTTCCTCCCAGCATCACCCTGCCGGAGTCCACGTCCCAGAAGCGGGCGAGCAGGTGGCAGAAGGTCGTCTTGCCGCCGCCCGACGGCCCGACGATTGCGGTCGTCGTGTGCCCGGGGATTTTGAGCGATATGCCGTCGATGATTTTGCGGGGAAGCGCAGAGCCCGTGTCGTATGCGAAGTCAATCCTCCGTGCCTCAATGTCATGTGAGGACGGGTGAATGTCTCTGCCCTCAATGTCCATCGTCGGGAGCGAGAGTATCTTGCCCGCCTTGGTCACGCCGATGTCGATCGTACGAAGCAGTGCAGAATAATTGCCGCCCGCTTCAAGTGCGTTGAACAGCATGAAGGAACAGACGAGCATCGTGCTGCAGTCGGCGAGCGTCATTGAACCGCCGAGATAGAAATAGAGCGATGCAAGCATCATCGCAACTCCGCTCAGCTTGGCGACGAGCGACTGCGTGTTGGAGACCGGTATGCAGCGCATCTCCATTTTGACGAGGGTCTTTTTTCTTCGGTCAATGACATCATTCAGCTCGCGGCTGCGTTTTCCAACGAGGTTGTAAGCCTTGACCTCGCTGATTCCCTGAATGTATTCAAGCACCTTGCCGATTTCTGCCGCATCGTCGCGGATTTTGTCCGCGGAGACATTTTTTACGGCGAGGCGCATGAAGAGGTTGACGAATTCAAAGAGGGCGAATCCTGCGAGGGCAACGAGGGCAATCCGCCAGTCAAAGAAAACGAGCATGACGATAATCAGCGACGTGTCAAGCAGTCCCTGGAACACCATCATGACCGCACGGGTCGCAACGTCGCCTACGGCTTCCATAGTGTTGGTCGTGACGGACGTGATTTCGCCGAGACTGTTTTCGTTGAAGTAACCCATCGGGAGGTACCTCAGGTGTTCGGCTATCTCAATCCGTTTTTTCGCGCAGGTGCGGTAGCCGCCCTCGCACTGCCACATCGTGGTGACCTTGCGGGTGACAATGCCGCCGATGACGCTCGCGCACATAATCGCAAGCGAAAGCCAGATGGTCTTTGTCTCAAAGATCTGCCCGTCCATCGCTGTGGCGATGACTCCACGCAGCATGACTGCGACGGCTCCGATCCTCAGCGCCATGAAAAGCGAATTGAAGATGCCGACTATGATTGAGCCGTAGAACTTCCTGCGGTTCTCGGCATCACAGAATCTGAAGAATTTTATAAGAGTCTCGAACATTACTCACCATCCTTAGCACTGACGTGTGCTTCCCACATGTTCTTGTACAGGCCGCCCCTGGCGAGCAGCTCTTCGTGCGTCCCCTCGCTGTCAATCACGCCGTTCCTGATGACGTAAAGCCTGTCCGCATCGCTGACGGTCGAAAGCCGGTGGGCAATGACAATCAGGGTCTTACCTTTGACAAGGCGGGCGACGGATTTCTGGATAATCGCCTCATTCTCCGGGTCGGTATAGGCTGTCGCCTCGTCAAGGATGACGATGGGCGCGTCCTTCATCATCGCACGGGCAATCGCAATCCGCTGCCGCTCTCCGCCTGACAGGTGGGCTCCGCTTCCGCCCACGATTGTGTCAAAGCCTTTGTCCAGGGACATGATGAAATCATAGCAGCCGGACTTGCGGGCGACTTCCTCCACCTCTGCATCCGTGGCATTCTGTCTGCCCAGGCGGATGTTGTCGCGCACGCTCATGTCGAACAGGAAGTTGTCCTGACTCACGTAGGCGACGCGGCGGTTGTATTCCTCCAGCGACAGATTCTTGATGTCCACGCCGCCGATTTCGACGGATCCGGAATCCACATCCCAGAGCGAGGCGATAAGGCGGGCAATCGTGGACTTGCCGCTCCCGCTCGGCCCGACGAGTGCGGTGTAGGAACCCTGCGGCAGCGTCATGTTGATGCCGTGCAGGATTTCGCGTTCGCTTTGCGAACGCACCGAGTTTCCTTCGGAAACTCGCGGGCACGCAGCCGGTTCCCCTTCATTGCCTTTCTTGTAGCTGAATCTGACATTCTTCAGGACAATCGAATTGTCGGCGGGCTTGCGTATGTCGGTGGCCGGGCGGTCAAGCTCGGGGAGGCGCATGATTGAACCGACCTCATCAAAAATCGCACCTGCCTTGGCGATGTCATCGTGGTAGGTAAAGGCAATCAGGAAGGGCTGGACGGCGCTGAGCGCAAGGATGATCACGGTGATGAACAGCGGCGCACTGACCGAGCCGTGCAGGAACATGATACCCCCGATGGGCAGCAGCGAAAGAATGAGGGACGGCGTGACGACCGTCGCAACGGCGTGCGGCCAGATGCAGTCCCGCATCCATTCCACATAGCAGTCGGAGCCTTCCTTTGCAGCAGTAACAAAGCGCTCGTACGAGGCCTTGGACTTTCCGAACGCCTTGATGACCTCTATGCCGTTTATGTACTCGACCGCTGTATCGTTCAGGATCTTGGTCTTTTCAAGCGCGAACTGGAAGCGGGCAACATTGTCCTTGAACATGAAGCTCATCGCGATAAAGCCGACAGGAAGCACGGCGAGGCTTGCGAGGGCAAGCCGCCAGTCGAGTACGAAGAGGTATGCAACGAGTGCGGCGGACAGGATGATGTTGGACGTGTACTCCGGGATGATGTGCGCAAGCGTCGTCTCCATGCTGTCTATGCGGTCAATCATGGTGCTCTTGAGCGATCCGGACGGCATGTCAAGCACGGTTCCGAGCGGAAGCCGGGTGAGCTTGTCGCACATGCGTTTTCTGATAGTGCCGAGCAGATTGAAGGTTGCAATGTGGCTCATGCTCGTGGAAACCGCATGGAAGAGCACGTTGCCGAACCAGAAAAGGGCGACGATGCCGCATTCCTGCAGGAAGAGCTGCCAGTCACGAACCCCGTCCAGAAGCTGGCGGACAATCCGCGCAATCATGAAATAGGGCGCAATGCAGCACGCCACGCTCAGCAGGGCAAAGAAGATGCTTGCCACATACGGCCCCTTCTTTTCACCCGCAAAATAAAGAATCCAGGAGATAAGGCTTCTTTTCTCCGGTTTTTTGCTTTTCGTATCAGACATACAAACCTCACAGTTTCCGTTTTACTATCTGTTGACAACAATTATGGTTAGCTAGCTATAACAGTATATGTAACAGTGTTATGTCTGTCAAGCGGGTTTGGAAAAAATCTTGGTGATTTTGCTGAAAATCAGTCGTCGAAGTGCATCAGGCCGTTCCAACCGCCCCGGTAGAAGCGGAAAAGCTGGAAAAGTCCCCGTTCGGCCTCCTCCTTGGGGAGGTCGCGCAGAATCAGGGTGAAGAAGGATGAGAAAGTCCCGGTAATAACAAGCTGCTCAATCAGCGGGTCAATGCGCTCGACTTTCTTGCCGAGGGACTCAAGCAGCCGGTAAAAGTCATCGGTAGAATCCATGTCCTTCTGGGCAAGTTCCTGAATGAAATTCTCATACTTCGTTCCGTCGGCGGACTTGAGGATAAGGCGGAATGCAGGCTTGTGCTGCCAGGCATAATCGAATATCTTCTGCAAACCGGTAGAAGAATAATCGTCCATGGATTTCTCCTGCTGCTCCGGGGGAAGCCGTTCGAATTCCGCGAGTATGTCGTCATAGACACCCATGATATAGTCGGCATGTTCCTTTACAAGCGCGTCGAACAGTTCTTCCTTGCTCTTGAAATAGCCGTAGAAAGCACCGGTCGTGACCCCGGCTTTCTTCACGATTGCCCGAAGGGACGCACCACGGAAGCCCTTGTCAAGGAACTCCTCCTGCGCCATGGTGAGAAGCCGTTCAAGTGTGTCGTTTTCTTTTGATTCCATTCACTCTCCATTTTACCGCAAGATGCCGTGCTTGTAAATGCCATGCTGCCGCACGGAGCTGAATGCGCCCGCGAACAGCCGGCACAGCTTTCGGTATACGATGACGCAGAGCACGAACATGAGTGCATAACCCGCGCCGTATGCGAGCGTCGGCATGACCGGCGTTCCGAAAAAGACCATGATCAGCACATTCGGCAGCCAGACCATGGACACGAGTTTCAGCGCAAAACGTACCGCCCTGGAAAGCGTGATGTCCTCCGTCATGCAGTAGCGGTACCAGAGCGGCAGAAGCAGTCCTGCAATGCACATGCATACAATGAAAATACTATAGAAGATGATTTCATGCTCCGGCGAGACCTTCAGGAGGCCGCACAGCCGCCATGAACTGTTGACGGCCCCAAAAGCAAGGTCAAAGGCAACATTGAGGGCAGCAAAAAGCACGCCGTTCACGGTGCAGAACAGCAGGAACTTTGACCGTTTGACCTGGTGTGAGTCATCATGTGCTTCAACTGCATAGTTCCGCATGAGCAGTCCGAGAATAAGCCCTTCAAGCCGAATGTGTCCTTTGCAGTCTTGTCCATATTTTCCTCCATAATATTCATTCGCATTTCTGCACTAATCGTTCTCGCTTTGTTATGGCATATTGCGGTCCGTCTGTCAAGGCTTGCCCGCCGG
>CADBRC010000324.1 GCA_902796985.1 uncultured Spirochaetaceae bacterium | reverse complement strand
GCCATCCTCGCCTCCGCGATAACCGGCCCCATCTCCACCTGCCTCTTCAAGCTTGAGATGAACGGTGCGCCGGTCAGCAGCGGCATGGGAACCTGCGGCTTTGTCGGACAGATCGGCATGATTACCGGCTGGTACTCGCCGGTGGAAAGCGCGGTCGCCCAGGGTGCCACGGCCATCACTCCCGGTGTAGTGGAATGGATGGGACTCATCCTAGTAAGCTTCGTCCTCCCCGCCGTTTTGTCCTGGGCCTTCGGCATCTTCTTCCGCAAGATCGGCTGGATAAAGGAAGGAGACCTCAAGCTCGAGGCATAGCCTGTAACTGGCGCAACATCCCGCCAGCCTCCCGCGGGACGGTACAGGAATCGGAATCTACATCCCCAGCGCGGCGATGATCCGCTCGCCCTGGAGGATGCCGTCCATCGCGCTGCTGGCGATGCCGCCTGAGTAGCCACTAAATGGAGTGGGTCCCTTTTCATAAAGTCCTATGAGAAATGCAGGAATTCTTGCAAAAGTCATAGGACTTATGCTAGAATACTTGCAAATTTGGCAGGACTTTTGCAGTGGGGTGCTCATGTACAGGGAAATCATAAAGGACTTGATACGATGGAAGGATAGGCCGGGTCGGAAGCCCCTACTCCTGAGCGGCGTGCGGCAGTGCGGGAAGACCTACATCGTCGGGGAATTCGCACGGGAACACTTCAAGAGCTACGTCTATGTGAACTTTGAGGCGACGGAGCGGTATTCCGCCATTTTCGATTATGACCTAGACGTGCAGAGAATCATTTCGGAACTGGAGGGGGCTTTGAAGGCAAAGATTGTCCCCGGCGAGACCCTCGTTTTCTTTGACGAGATTCAGGAATGTCCGCGAGCCATAACTTCCCTCAAGTATTTCTGCGAGAACATGGGTGGCCTCCATTTGATTTGCGCCGGTTCGCTCCTGGGTGTCGCGCTGAAGCGGGAGCGGATTTCGTTCCCCGTTGGCAAGGTGAACCGCCTGCGCCTGTATCCCATGAGCTTCAAGGAATTCGTCGTTGCAAGCGGACACGGCGACCTTGTCAGTCTGTTTGAAAGCTGGCCTTCCGACCGCGCGGTTCCTGACCTGTATGCCGTTCCCATCAAGAAGCTTCTGAAAGAGTATTATGTCGTCGGGGGTATGCCGGAGGCGGTGAAGGTCTGGACGGACTCGCACGACATTTCGGCAGTCGAGGAGATTCAGAATGAAATCCTGCATGACTATGCCGACGATTTTTCCAAGCATGCGCCTCCTTCCGAAGTCCCCAAAATCAGGTGGGTCTGGGATTCCGTTCCGGTCCAGCTTGCCAAGGAGAACAACAAGTTCGTCTTCTCGCATGTAAAGGAAGGGAAGCGGTCTGCGGAACTGGAGGATGCCCTGCAGTGGCTTGGCGATGCGGGCCTGATAACGCAGGTATGCCTTGTCGAAAAACCGGAGCTGCCCCTGTCGGGCTTTGCGGACAAGAGCTATTTCAAGGTATATATGGCCGACATCGGGCTGCTGAGGGCAAAGTCGAACATCTCCACACGGACAATTCTTGACGAGGATGAGCTGTTCATGCGTTATAAGGGAGCTTTTGCGGAGAACTATGTGCTGAACGAACTGAAGACGCAGGGAATCGAGCCCTATTTCTGGCGATCCGGCAATACGGCGGAGATAGACTTCATCTTTGAGCATGATGGAGAACTGGTTCCCGTGGAGGTAAAGGCCGCCGACAACACGCAGGCAAAAAGCTTCAGGCAGTTCTGCAAGCGTTACGCCCCCCGGACCGGATTCAAGCTTTCGGGGAAGAACATGGCGAAAAACGTCTGCGAGGGGACGGTGGCGTTCAGCATCCCGCTGTACCTGGCCTGGAATCTCCTCCACTACACAGAGCAGTCTGAAATACAGTAAGGTCAGTTCGGCACGCATAGGCCGCCCCGGAAGACCCACCTCCTGAACGGCGTGCGGCAGGAGTGTCCTGCCGCCGGGAGGCTGTCGCCTACTGGTGGATTTGCCGGGGTGCTACATCCCCAGCGCGGCGATGATCCGCTCGCCCTGGAGGATGCCGTCCATCGCGCTGCTGGCGATGCCGCCTGAGTAGCCCGAGCCTTCCCCCGCGGGGTACAGGCCCTTCAGCACGGGGGACTCGCCGCTTGATTTGTCGCGCACTATCCGCGCCGGGGTGCTCGTGCGGGTCTCGCTCGCAATGAGCAGGGCATCGTCACAGATGAATCCCCGCATTTTTCTGTCAAAAATTCTGAACGCCTCTCCCAGCCTGCTGTTCAGGTGCGAGGGAAGCCATTCGTCCAGACGGCTGGAAATGATGCCCGGCGTGTAGCTCGTGCGGGGGAGGAGTTTGCTTTCCCGGCGGGCCAGATAGTCAACCAGCCTCTGTGCCGGGGCCTGCTGTGCTCCGTCACCGCGGGAACATGTTTCCTTTTCGAGCGAAGTCCGCGCCAGCAGACCAGCAAGGGCGGGACAGCCCATAGCCTCCGCCTCCGTGCGGAAGCGTGCCGGAATGTCCTCGGGATGGGTCTCCACGACAATCGCCGCGTTGCTCCAGACGCTGTTGCGCTTCGCCGCCGACATTCCGTTTATGACGATCTGGCCCGGCTCGCTCGCACTCGGAACGATGAAGCCTCCGGGGCACATGCAGAAACTGTATACGCCCCTGCCGTCCACCTGGCTGGTCAGCCGGTATTCGGCCGCCCCCAGCTTTTGGGCCGCCCCCGCGTCACCGTGGTACTGAATGCGGTCAATCAACGTGCGGGGGTGCTCCACCCGGACACCGAACGCGAAGCCCTTCTCCTCAAGGCTCTCCGGGGCAAGGGCGGCCAGCGTCAGGTAGATGTCGGTCGCCGAATGCCCCGTAGCGAGCAGGACCGCATCACAGCAGAGCTCCTCTTCTGCACCGCTTTTCGTGTTCTTGAGTTTAAGCCCCCGTATCCGCTTTTCACCTCTTTTTTCGTCGATAATAAAGTCCGTGCAGCGGGTTCCGAAGCGGAACTCACAGCCCAGCTCTTCTATCTTCTGCCGCATCGCGTCGATGACTGCGGGAAGCCTGTCCGTGCCTATGTGGGGGTGGGCGGCTGTCAATATGGAAGCATCCGCTCCGAAGTGGTTGAAAATCCTCAAAACCTGGGCCAGGTCGCCCCGCTTGTCGCTCCGGGTATAAAGCTTGCCGTCGGAAAAACAG
>CADBRC010000323.1 GCA_902796985.1 uncultured Spirochaetaceae bacterium | reverse complement strand
CCTCGCCCTGAGGATAATGCCTTCACGCAGCTTCAGGCCCGGGAGGCTCTCGTCGTCCAGCAGGTGACTGTCGCCCGTCCCGCAAGAGACAATGGCCTTGCCGAACTGCTTCTCCAGCATCTTCTCGGCGGCCTGTTTGTCAAAGCCTATGACCGTTGCCTCCAGCTCCTTGCCCGCAAGGAAAGGCTTGCTCCGTTCAGCAAGAGACGCAAGCATCTCCAGCCGCTTGCCGGAACCGGCTCCTTCCAGGAAGGAATTGACGGCCTCAATCACCGAGTCATATATGAACGAAACAAGGTAACGCCCCTTCTCAAGGGGAACGGACGCATCTATATTCTTCCTGTACAGGTCAAGCCGCCCGGCGGACTGCCGCTCGGCCTGGGCCTGTGCGTCCGCAAGCTTCTTCTCCACGCCGTCCTTCAGCGACTGCGCGTTTTCCCTGGCTTTCTCAAGAACTTTCCCGGCCCGCTTGCGGGCTTCGTTCCTGATTTCATTGTCCAAGGCATCTGTTGAACGTAATTCTTCCATAAGCTGCTACTTTTCCGTACCCTATATCTTCCTCAGACTTGGATTCCGACGGCTTCCCTGATGGCTTCAGTCAGGGTCTTCCGGCCCTCGATATGACCACCCAAGCCGGGAATCTCAACCACAAGAGGAGCTTTTCCTGTCATCTGATGGGCCTCAACCTCATGGGAGATCATGTCCGACACGTCCTCCGTCAGAATCAAGACCTTCGGACGGGAAGCCGCCGAAATCCTGTTCAGGCTGCGGGACTGACCGGTGACGTCGAGGAAAACCTCAAGCGCCTCATCCCGGTTAGAGACCGCAGAACCCGGGACTCCGACGAGCATAAAGCCCAGGACTATCTCCCGTTCGCCAATGACAAAGTATTCCATGTATTTACATCAGTATGATGAAGAGGGCCACAAGGAAGCCCCAGAGACAGATACCTTCGGCAAGACCGACGAAGGGAAGAGCCTTTCCGGAAAGCTCCGCGTTCTCGCTCATCGCACCCATTGCAGCGGCACCAATCTTGCCGACGGCAGAACCACCGCCGATACAGGCAATGCCGACTGCGAGGGCGGCTGCGACATACTTCAGGCCGGAAGAAGCACCGGCGGCCTGCTCCACCGCCTGGCCTTCCGCAGGGGCAGATCCCTGGGACTGCGCAAAGACAGCGACCATAGACACAGAGAGCATCAAGACCAAAGCAAGCAAAATTTTCCTATTCATAACGTTACCTCTAAAAGATTCTGTTTATTTACAGCCGGAAACCCGGCAAGAAACCCGATTACTTACTGCGCAAAGCCCCGTAGCTGAGGATGAAGGGCTTGAACTCACGCCCCGTCTCGCTGAAGAACTTGCTGAAGAACTCGTAGTACTGCAGACGGACTACCTGGATGGCGACAATCATTCCCTCCAGCACGATGACAATCGCATTGCCGACGATGGCGACAAGGATTCCCGCCGGGCCGGGCGTGACCTCGGTCAGCATCTCGATGATGTAGCCGAGAACCGCATGGGCAAGCGCGAAGGCACCGACACGGACGAATGAAACCGTGTTGGAAAGATAGGAAGAAACCACCTCGATAATCTCGACGATTGCCCCGATTATCGCAGCAAACACCCCGTTTTCAAGTATGGGCCTGTGGCCGTCCACCAGACGGGCGAGCGGCTCGCCGAACGCCGTCACGAGCAGGCTGCCTCCGATGAGGATCCAGTCGTAGATGGCGGGCGTATGATGGAACAGGGCGATGCGGAGGGCAAAAACAATGACGTACCAGAAGAAGAAGGCTCCCGTTATGCCTGTCTTGCCGAATATCGCCTCACCGGTCCGCCTGAGCGAGAACTTGTTGATGATGTTTATGATAAGGCCCAGTGTATTGATGACAAAGCCGACCGCTACGGTGAAGCCGAAGAAGAGGAACATCCGCAGGATCGACTCCTTGCTGCCCGTCGGCATCATCGGGAGAATCTGATCGCGCGGCTCACCGAACAGGCCGGTGACAAAGCGGCCGAAGGGGGCGAGGATCTTCTCGTTGGCAAAGAACTCTCCGGTCAGGAGACCCATTATCATGCTGCTTACGCCGATGCAGACAAATACCCAGTTGAACTTTTCCCAGCCGCCTATCTTGACCTTCTTCTTGGTCATCAGGATGCCGAGGACAAAGAACACAAGGCCCTGACCCGCATCACCGAACATAATGCCGAAGAGGAGGGTAAAGAAAAGGGCGACAAAAGGAGTCGGGTCAATCGTCCCGTAGAGGGGCGAGCCGTAGCTGAAAATCATCCGCTCGAAGTTCTGCACGACCTTGCCGTGCTTCAGGCGGACGGGAACCTTCTCCTGTCCGGAAGCGACGGTTGCAACCTCGCTCGGCATGAAGTCGCGGAAAGCGGTCCTGCCCTCGGTCAGGCCGTCTATCTTCTTCATCAGGTCGCGCACCAGATAGGCCGGAATCCAGCCCGTTATCCGGTAGACAAACTGCGTGGACTCAAGCCTGTTCTGCACGGCGGTCAGCTGCGCACCGAGCGAATAGGACTGCAGGAGGCGGAAAAGCAGCTCGGAATGAGTCGCGGCAAGGTTCTTGCGCTCGGCTTCCAGGTCTGCAAGCGCCTTCTCCTTGTCCTCCTTCTCCTCCTTGAGCTTTTTGAGGGCGTCCTCGGGAACACCCGTAAAATCCTTGGGCAGATCGACTTTGACAAATCCGATCTTGTCCAGCTCACCGTCCACGAAGAAACGCATCTTCTTGGAACATGCAACGAGAATCCGGCTGCCGTCCTCGCCGAGCTTGGTGACAATCGCCTTGTCGCCCAGTGAATTCTTTATGAGCCCGTAGTTGGCGGGATCAATCTTTCCAATGCGGAGGGTCAGGAACGAAAGGGATTCCAGCTGGGAAGCGGGAACATTGAGCTTGGCAAAGGCAAGCGTCTCGTTGTAGGCCTCATTGACCCGCTTGAGCTCGCCGGACAGATCCAGTTCCCGCTCGTGCAGGGATTCCACCGAAGAGATGAGCTTCTCGGCCTCATCAAAATCCGCGTCTGTGGGCAGCTCCACGTCCCCCTTGAATTCCTCCATATCCGGCAGGTTGAGCGAGGCACGGGCATTCTGAAGCCTGTTGAACAAGTCCAGGTCGGGGTTCAGCTTGGCGTGCACCCCGTCATCGGACGGCTGGGAGCCGTGCACCAGATCATCCTGGAACTGGAACTCCCCAAGAGACCCCAAGCACCTGAGGACGTTCTTGACGTCCTCCCTGTATACCATAAGCTCGATGAGCCTCATCGCGGTGGTCTTAGCCATTGGTCACCTCCTGAACGCCGACAGTCTGCATCGCCTGGGCGGCAGGAATGCCCAGCCGGAGGCTTTCCGAAGCAGCGCGTATGTTATCCAGCTCGTTCCTCTTTATGATATACCAGCAGAACAGCGGGCACTCCGTAAAGGGATACTTGTGGAAAAGGGAATAGGTCTTGCGGACGTAATCCCTTCTGAATGCATTGTAAATCCAACGTGGATCGATGTTCCAGACGACCCCCTCCTCATGGGGATTCAGGAACTGGGCATATTTCCATTTGCGCCAAGACTCCCAGTCGTCCAGGGCCCACGGAAGGGTTTTCGCCGCCTCCTGGGAGAAATGCTCCGTCCCGTCCCCCTCACCTACCGGCGAGCGGAGCAGGGAGTCGACGACATCCTGCGGCATATCATAATACTTTCTGAGACGGAGCGCCCAGAGCACTCCTTCAATGACGAAGCGTTCATAAAGGAGGGCCTTCACGTCCTCCCGGCACTCAGCATCACAGCGCAGGGCCGCCCGCCAGGTCTCGCCCACATACTGCCAGTCCAGGCGGAAGTCCATCTCCCGCTGCTCGGTAAGGGTCGGAACCCGGTTGTACCAGGAAAGGGAAGCACCCGACGTCATTGCGGCAACATCAGGCCACGCATTGTATTTGAGCAGGTTGAAGGGGGAAATATCCACCATGTCAGGCTTCTTCTTGCCGTCGCCCAGACAGAGGGCCGCCCCCACGGCCTTCACGTTCTCGTAATCATAATGGTGCAGCTGGGCAAGCAGAATGTCAGCCGGTCTGGAATAGCAGGTGACCAGCTTCATGTACTGGCTGATGAAACGGTCCCGGGCGGTTTTCTCCAGCTCTCTGGCAAGAACCATCTCCGGAACGACAGGCAGGGGGTCAGTGAAGATAAGGGACCACAGCTCCGCCAGCGTCTTCACCTCAAAGAGGCGGACAGAACGAGAGCCAACAAAAGACCTTGCGAGCATTCCGCTCGCCTTGGCATACACATACGAAGATGCTGCGCCCTTATCCATCGCCATAACGACCGCCTATGCGTAAAGCAGTTTTTCAAGGAGGGAGTTGAACGCGGCGGAATCCTTCTCTCTGGATTCCAGCGAGCGCTTGTACTCGTCCAGCTGCCTGTCGTGACCGTCACGGAACGACTTGCGGGCCTCCTCCTCCTTCGCGTCGAGCGACTTAACGAAGTCGGCGTAGCGGCTCTTGAACTCGCCTTCAGCCTCGGCACGGGCAGCTGCGATGATGCCGTCGGCCTCCTTTTCGGCCTCAGCGACCATCTGCCCGGCCTCGTTCTCGACCTCAAGGAGATGCCTGGTTATGTCGATGTTGTCCTCTAAGTTCTCTTCCATAAATCAGCTTTCCATATAGTTTTCGCCATCCCCGAGCATGTCCCAGATGTCTCCGGGAGACGTTGCTTCCGACAGCTTGCTGACGAAAGCGGGGTTTATCAGAAGTATCGCTATCCTTCTCAGGGTCTCGAGATGCCCGGCGTTGTCGCTGGAATTTCCCAGCAGCATGAAGACATAATGCACGGGCTTTTTGTCTATGGCGTCATAGTCTATGCCCCTGCGGCTTATGCCGATGACCCCCGTCACGCCCTTCACGGTATCTATGCTCGCATGCGGCACGGCTACTCCGGGAAGAATGCCGGTAGACATCTTGGCTTCGCGCTCCAGCAGGGCAGAGCGGGCCTCGTCCCTGTTGACGGAAGGGAGGCGCGAACAGACATTCTGGAGGAGCTCTTCAAACAGCTCCTCCTTCTCCGTGCTCTCGAGGTTGAGGATTATGCTTTCAGGGGTAAAAACCTTCTGAAGGTTCATATCGCTCCGTTTTTCCCGTTACTCGGCCACATCGTCAAGCCAGGAGCCTGATGAAGCGTCTCCCGTAGAAGGCGCAGTCTCCTGAAGCTCCGCTGCTGTCCTGCTGAGGTCGCCCTTATCCCTGCCCTTGTTGACCAGAGCCAATGAAAACGCGAAGATAAAGAACAGGGCGGCAAGCACACCCGTCGTCTTGGTCAGGACGCTGGCCGAATGAGAGCCGAATGCCGCGGACTGCCCGCCCCCGAAGACACCGCCCATCCCGTTGCTGTCCTCCCTCTGAATGAGGACCAGCAGAACCAAAAGGACACACACGATAACGAAGGCTACAAGCAAAACCGTCCTAACAATACCCATCTCAAATACTCCAAACGCAAATTTTTATGTATTCTAATACAAGGGGAGCATTTAGTCAACATGACACGCCAGCCCGACGATGGAGCACCCGTGACCGGGCGGGCCCGCGGTGAAGAGTTTTTTGCAAATTTTACCCGTTTTTTCGGCAAATTTGCCCCAAAAACGGGATGTCGTAAATTCAACAAAGAATTTTTGGGTGTGTTAAACGGACGTTTTTGGGTGTGTTAAACGGACGTTTTTGGGTG
>CADBRC010000322.1 GCA_902796985.1 uncultured Spirochaetaceae bacterium | reverse complement strand
TGAGGATCTTCTGAGGGCGGAGGGCAACCAGATAATGCTCATCGATGACGTCATGTACTCCCTGGCTTCGCTCGGGGAAATCGGCTGGCACATCGTTTTGTTCAAGGAATACAACTTTGACGAATTCCGAAAGGCTGCCGGCCTGTCCTTTATGATAAGCGCCCTGGTCATCATCCTGCTTGCGGCAGGAATCTTCGTTTTCTTCCGTTTGCGGGCGGTCCGGATGAAGGAACTGGAGACGGCAGGAAAGCTTCTGAGCGAGACCAAAAGCCTTGCCGTATCCGCCAAGGAGAATGCGGCGACTGCGCAGGACCAGAGTGCGGCTGTCAAGGAAATCGTCGCCACGATGGAGGACAACAACGCCCTGTCGGAGTCCATTTCTCAGAAAATTACGGGGGTGGCCGATGTGGCGGAAAAGACGAGCGGTGATGTCATCGACGGTGTGAGCCATCTGGAGCTGAACGTGGCGCAGCTGCGGGAGATAGAGGAAGCGAACCAGAATACGATAAGCGGCATCAAGGCGCTCGGCGACAAGATAAATAACATCTGGGACATCGTCACGCTTATCAACGCGGTCGCTGACCAGGCCAAGATTATCGCCTTCAATGCGGAGCTTGAAGCTTCGAGCGCGGGCGAGGCGGGAAAGAACTTTCACATTGTCGCGACGGAAATCCGCCGTCTGGCTGACAGTATCATCGACGGTACTAAGGAGATTAAGGAGAAGATAACCGAGATACAGCAGTCGTCCGACAGCTTGATTTTGGCAAGTGAGCGGGGAACGGTGAAGATAGCGGAGGGCTGCGATACTGCCAGGAGTCTGGAGGAGCGCTTCGAGAGCATAAAGAACGCCTCCGCGGTGACGGCGGCGAGTGCAGGTGACATCACGACGATCATTCAGCAGCAGACGGTGGCGACGGAGCAGATTTTGACTACGCTCAAGCAGATAGCTGCCGGGGTGGAAAACTTCAGTTCCTCGACGGAAAGCATATCCCGTGCGTCCGAAAAGCTCAGGTCGATAGCAGAGAATCTGAACGGTTCGGAAAAAAGGACCTCCTGAGGGGATCCGCGGCTGATTTTTTAAGAAGCCTTGAATTTACCTTTGCTTATTATGCAACTTATGATATACTGAGAAAGAGAGGATTTTTGAGAAATGAAGAAGCTTTTTCAATTGACGTTCAAGCAGTTTCTGTCAAGCGTCACGCCCTATCTGATTATTGCCATGTACGTTTCCGTGTCATTTGCCTATTTGGTGAATGCCCTAATTGACAAGCAGGTGCACAACGACACGGTAGCACTGGCGAAGAGCGCGGAATACGAAATCCGCCTCAAGTTCGAGACACCTTCCATCGCGCTCAACTCGTTTGTCGGTGCTTTGGAAAAGGATTCGGGGCGTGACTATGATTCCGTCAAAGCCTTGGTCACGAGTTTGGGAGAGCAGTATCCTCAGTGCTCGGCCTTCTATCTTGCTGCGCTGGATGGCTTTGGCTCCAAGGACGGAACTGTTGTGATGAGCAACGGGGCTGATACGGTTTCTGACAAACAAAAGCTCGAGCAGTTCTTTGCTGCACCTATTGCCGCCAAGGGGAATTTGTATTCCAGTGAATCGCAGGACACGGTTACCGGTAAACCCGTCATCGCGTTCACGCGGGCGGTCTATGACCAGGGAAGTCATAGGTTGATCGGGGTCGCCGGCTGCTATCTGATGCTTGACAAACTGGGCGAGAGCCTTCAAGGTCTTTCGGGCTCCGATCAGGAAAGCATGAACATCGTCGATGCGAACGGCGTGTTCCTGACACATTCCGATTCCAGTTACGTGAAGACAAAGAATTACTTTGACGTGTCCCCGATCGGGAAGAAGTTCAAGGCTTCCCAGTACCTTGACGGGACTGAGCGGGTTCTTAATGAGGGCGGCCGCTACTACGGAGTCCGCAGAATCGGAGTTAGTCCCTGGTCCGTCGTCATCGAAGGACCGACATCAACTTTTTCTGGTCGCTCATATTCCTGGATGATTCTCATCAACGTCGTCACTCTTATCCTCATCATGCTGTCCATAGCCTATACCACCTGGTACATGGGTAAAGTTCGTGCCAAGGAGCGGAAGGTGAGCGAGCGGCTGGTCGCTGAGACTCAGAACCTTGCCGTGTCTTCCAAGGAGACTGCGGCGACTGCGCAGGACCAGAGCGCGGCGGTCAAGGAAATCGTCGCCACGATGGAGGACAATACCGCCCTGTCCGAGGACATCTCCCAGAAAATCAAGGATGTATCCGGGGTTGCGAACAAGACGAGCGGCGACGTGGCCGAGGGGGTCTCTTTCCTGGAGGCAAACGTGCGGCAGCTGCACGAGATTGCCGAAACCAACCAGAACACGATAGACGGCATCAAGGCGCTCGGTGACAAGATAAACAACATCTGGGACATCGTTACCCTGATCAACTCTGTTGCCGACCAGGCCAAAATCATCGCCTTCAACGCGGAGCTTGAGGCATCAAGCGCGGGCGAGGCTGGAAAGAATTTCCACATCGTTGCGACGGAAATCCGCCGCCTTGCTGACGGCATCATCGACGGCACCAAGGAGATAAAGGAGAAGATAAACGAAATACAGCAGTCGTCCGACAATCTTGTCCTTGCGAGCGAGAGCGGGACGGATAAGATTAAGTCCGGCGTGGAGGGTGCGAAAAACCTTGAGGCCCGCTTTGCAAGCATCAGGAACGCGTCTGAGGTGACGGCGACGAGTGCGGGGGACATCACCACGATCATCCAGCAGCAGGCTATGGCGAGCGAGCAGATACTCGTGACGCTGCGGCAGATAGCGTCCGGCGTGGAGAACTTCACGGGGGCGACCGAGCACATTTCCAAGGCTTCCCAGACCCTTAAGGAGATTGCGAGCGAGCTGAGCGAGAGACAGGCTGCCGACGGCGGAGAAGAAGAGGGCTGAGCGGG
>CADBRC010000321.1 GCA_902796985.1 uncultured Spirochaetaceae bacterium | reverse complement strand
TCATAATAGACTAATTCCTTTATTCCCCTCTCGTCGGCATGGAACAGCCCGTCCAGCGAGTCAAACAGGATGAGGGACGCTCTGGGAGCATACCCGGCGGCTTTACCGGCGGATACCTTCAGGCTGACGCTGGTCATGCAGGCGGAAAGCAGGATTCCCTCGGAAACCTCTTCCCGGTGTTCCTCCACCAGCAGCTCGTTCTTGCCGGAAAGCTCCTGTATGTCATTCCGCTCTTTCATGCTGTAATTCGTATCCAAATCGATGAGGTGAAGCATGATGTTGGCGAATTTAGGATCGAACTGAGTTCCCGAGCCTTCTATAAGCTGCTCGCGGACTTTGTCCTGGGGAATGGGGTCCCGGTAGCTCCTCTTGGATGTCATGGCATCGTATGAGTCAGCGACGGAGATTATCCGTGCGACCTCCGGGATGTCGCTGCCCTTGAGCCGTTCGGGGTAGCCCTTGCCGTCATAGCGCTCATGGTGGTAATGCGCCCCGATGCTCAGGCGGGGATATTCCGTGATGCTCTTAAGGATTTGTGCCCCTGTCGCGGGGTGCTGCTTGATGCACTCAAGCTCCTCAAGGGACAGCCTGCCCTCCTTGTTGATTATCCGCTCGGGCACGCCGATTTTGCCCACGTCATGCAGGAGGGCGACATAGTAAATCTCATCGCATTCCTCGGGGCTCTTCCCGGCAAGCTCCGCGATTTTCCGGGAGTATTCCGCGACCCGCGACGAGTGCCCGTGCGTGTATTTGTCCTTCGCGTCAATCGCATTCGCAAGGGCGGTCGCGGTCTGTAAGAAGAGCCGCTGCACGTTCTTGCGCTCCTCCTCCTTGCGGTAGAGCCTGTTCTGGAAGGAAATTATCGTATAGATGATGCCGCTGACGATGAGCAGTCCCGAAATGCTGTCAATGTAGTTGCCCTTCCGGGAATAGACGCTGACCAGGTCGGGAAAGAAGTAGCCTACGATCCAGCATGCGGCTATGACGGAGACCTCGCACACCAGCATGACAATCTTGAGCCTGCCCTCAAGGATAAGCGAGATGTAGAGGGTCCCGAGCAGGAGCCATATCGGAGTCCCGCCCTCAACGCCGCCGTTCGTGAAGAACATGGCGGGAAGAAACACGAACGAGAGGATAAGGGATATGACAACCTTTGCCCTCTCGATTTTCTTCCGCCTGAACGAGATGATGACGTAAACGGAGAAGAACAGGGCGCCGATGAGGGTGGACAGCGTGGCGGAAAAAGGCTCGTGCATTATCAGCCCGCAGGGTACCGCCACGAACAGGGCGACAAGGACCGTGACGGAGAAGACGATGAACGACCGCTCCTTTATGTTGATGGAGGAGTCAAATATATAGCGGGTGAAACGCCCGAACACTCGTTTGACTGCCCCCATGCGTCATCCTGCAATCTTCTGCCACAGCTCGGAGAGGACCTTGACGAACGTCGCCCCGGCGACGAAGGTCCCGATGCTGCTCCCGAGGGAGGAAAAAAGGAATACCATCAGGGTCCGAAGGATGCGGTTGCGGTAGAAGCCTTTCAGTGACAGCGCATCGTCCGAGATGGACTCCATGTCCGCGACCTTGGGCTTGCAGACAAGGGCCTGCACGATTCCCGCGACGACACCGATTCCTATCAGGGGACAGAGGGATGTCAGCGGCGCGCCGACAAAGCTCGTGATGATCGTCAGGGGATGGGCAGCGGCTACTGCAGCTCCGACAGCGGAAAGGATGCCGTTCCACAGGACCCAAGAGCTGAGCATGTTGAAGCCCTTTGTCCTGCCTCCGTATACAAAGCCCGCGGCAATCAGGGCAATTATGAGAAGCGGGATGAGCCACTGCAGGACCCGGGAGGCGGCTTTCTTTTCGGGGACGCTGCCTATCTCGGTACAGTCCCCGCTCTCTTCCCTTGCGGCAAGCTTTTCCAGATGTGCCTGCACGCCCGGCAGGTGGCCCGCACCAAGCACGGCAAGGACTTTGTTTCCGCTGCTCGTCCAGATGTGGCTGGCCAGGTAGCTGTCCCGTTCGTCTATCAGGACTTCCTTTACGACCGGGAGCTCCTTGGAAAGCTCTTCCATCATGCCGTCCATCTCCGACCGGTTCTTGAGGTTCTCTATCTGGTCGGCTCCGACTTCATCTTTGCTGAACGCACTGGAAATAAGCAGGGCAAGGAGGTTGCACTTGCCCCAGAAAGAGTTTTTGGCCCAGGCCCGCCGGAGCGTCACCGTAATCGGGCGGTCCACCATGGAGGTAGCCAGCCCCAGCTCCTTGGCCTTGTTTATGGCGGCGAGCATCTCTTCGCCCGGCCTTACGCCCGTATCCAGCCCCATCCGCTTCTGGAAGGAGGACAGGATGATGTTGGAAAGCATCAGGAAGCCGTTCTGCTCGCGCAGGACCTTCACTATGTCCATGTTGCGCCAGGACTCGGGATCCTCCAGGCTCCTGTAACGCTTCTCGTCAAGCTCTATCGCTACGGTATCGGGTTTCTCCGCCTCTATGGAGTCAGAGACCTCCCGCACGCTCGCTTCACTCACATGGGCTGTTCCCACGAGGATTATCTCACGCCCCGCAAGGGACAGCCGCACCTGCGTCTGGGAGTCCATCAGTTGGAGACCTTGCTCAGGGATTTGTCTTCGCTGTTCAGGTTGAGCTGGCCCACGCGCCACTCGGCCATGCGGTACTCGAATATCATCGGGCTGTTCATCGCGAGCAGCTTGCTGTAGTGCTCGCTGGCGAACTCACCGCCTCCGAACATATCATAGAAGAGCCCCAGGTAGAACCACATCTTGCCCTTCTTCTTGCTGTCAGTAATTGCGGTGATTTTCTGGGGCAGGGGCATTTCGCCTGACTCGTCGTGCCAGACCCGGAGCATCGCATACTCTATGGAAGACCTGTCCATCTTGCGGAGGACCTTGTCGCTGAAGGCTTTCGCGTTCACCTTGTCTCCCTCCATATAGTAGCAGTAGGTCACCATCAGGGGATAGGAGACGTTGGAGGTTTTGTCCATCTCGTAGCACTTCATGAAAGCCTGACGGGCCGAAGTCCAGTTCTTCTTGTGGATTTCCAGCACGCCGATGCTCTCGTAGGCATAGTAATACTCGGGATTGCAGCGGAGCAGCTGCTTGTAGTCGCTTATCGCAAGGTCATCCTTGCCCTGCTCATCGTACAGGCCGCCGCGGTAGGCGTAGGCGAGGAAGTAGTCCGGCTGGAGGGCGATTGCCTTGGTCCATGAGTCCGTAGCATTGTCATAGTGGCCCAGATAGTTCTCGAACATCCCGTAGTCCAGATAATAGTTGTAGTTGTCCGGCTCCAGCTCGATTGCCTTCTGCACGTAGTCTGAGGCGATCTTGTACTTGTTTCCCGCCGCCGCGAGCTTACCCAAATAGGAGTAGGCAAGGGAGTTCCGGGGGTTTACCTCGATGAGCTTCTTGAAGACGGTCTCGCACTCCTTGTCCATCTTGGAGTCTTTCGCTCCCAGGTAGTAGTCTGCCTGACCAAGGCCAAAGAGGGCATCCTCGTTCTTGTCTTCCTTCACGAGGGCCTTCTGATAGTAGAGGCGGGCCTGCTTGTAATTCTTGCTGGCAAAGGAACTCTGGCCCAGGGCCATGTTGGCGGAGACATTGTACTGGTCGGCGGCAAGAAGCTGCTTGACGAGCTTATTCTCGCTCCTGACATCGTTCTGGCAGCGGGCAATGTAGAGCAGAAGCTCCAGCGCATCCTCGTTCGACGGATCGGAGGCGATTATTCCGTTGCATATCGCCTTTGCATCGTTCAGTTTGGAGCCGGAAATCAGCAGGGATGCCTTTATGACGAGGAGATCGACATCATCCGCGAATCCCGGGGGCAGCCCGTCGTAGAGGGCAAGCGCACCGGGGATGCCGTCGGACTTCAGCGTCTCCTGAACGGAGCGGATGAAATCCTTCTTGGAAAATTCCATCGTCGGAACGTCCTGCGTCGTATTGACGGGACGGGACCCGTACTGGGCCTCCGACCACACGGGCAAAGCCGCGGCAAAGACTACAGCAATCAGAACAAATGTTTTCATAAATTCTCCATTAATATATATAAATCTCCAAAATTTGTCTAGATTGGACCTGTCCGGAAACTCCACCGGCAGGGAAGCTGCTGGCGTTGCCCAAGCCGTTTTCCGAACAGCTTTATTATGTCCCGAAGCCGAAACTCTTGAATTTTACAATCCTAATGGATAGAATATGCAAAATGCACAGATACAGAATCCTGAAGTTCTTCTTCCTCGCAGCCCTCTACTCCGCTGTCATTATCGGAGTTTTCATACTACAATTCAAGACAGAAACCATCATAGCCCGCAACATCGGAGGGATGGAGCTGTCCCTCTCGTCCGCAAAGGACAAGGACAACAACGACATCCTCAAAAACCGCTTCCGCATTGACTACGAGGGCCTCAGCTTCAGCTCGGAGGCAAACGCCCCCGCAACCGCCGTCATCTCCGGAAAAGAGGAGCCGGAGCCTCTGGTCCTTGAATCCTGGTCCAAAGACTCCGGCAATGAAATAAAACTCCGCTTCGGGGGCGGGGCAACAATCAGCTTTACCTCCTATAAAAGCAACGCAAGTGTCTCCGCTGAAAGCAGCTCATTCGGCCCCCTGCTGAGTATAACAGCCGAGCTCCCGGAAAATTACGAGAGCATATCGGTTCCATACACAATTTCAGATGTCTACAGCATTGAGTTGGGACAGGAGGGCGGACAGAAGAGCAAAGAGGACTCGGGAAGCCTGACTTTGCAGAAAGGGGAGGACTACTTCAAGCTGTCCGGGCCGACGTTCAGCTCGGCGGGCGAGACGGGCATGATGACGCTGGCAAAGGCAACACCGGCGGCATTCTACACGCCGTTCATCCCCGTCCGGGAATTCCTGTTTGAGTCCGTCGCAGGCCTGCCCCTCACCGACGAGGATTCCTACAGCTCGACCAAGGCAGCCCTCAAGAAGGAACTCAGGAGCAAGTTCCAGGCAGCTTTGGATGCACACGTCTCGCTCGCGGAGAAGTCCGTCGTCGCCTACCTTGCCGACATGGCGTATGACAGCAAGTTCAACGTCGCCCTGAACTCGCTCCCGTCCTCGTTCAAGTCGTCCTCGTCGCGGACCTACCTTTCCACCCCCTACCTCGCCAACGTCATCCCCCTGAGCGGGGGATTGCGCAAAAAGGAAGCCTCCATCGGAGCCGCCGTCAAGAACGCGGTCTCAAGCAGGGACATCGCCTTCTTCCAGCTGGACGGGCTTTCCGACTGGCTGCTCATACACAAGATGGATGCAGGGGTCAAGGAAGCGCTCGCCCTGCCTGCAATGATGGACGAAAGCCAGCTCACGCTGCGGGATGCCAGTGCGATAATCGGCGTTTACGTTGCCCTAGACTCTCAGGACGCGACCTTCGCGGACAACCTGGGGCCGTCCATCGAGAAGTGCCTCTCGGTCGTCAGGAAGCACCTGACGCTGGACGGAACGGTCATAACCGTCGGCAAGCGGCAGGACTCCAGAAGCGGAGAGGAGGACGAAGCGGAAGAAGAAGAGCTGAACAGGATAGAGAGGATCCTCCTGGGACAGACGCTCAGAAGCTACGGGGACACCATAGGCGACGGCGCGATAATGGAAACCGGCAACCTGCTGATTAATCAGGAGCTGCAGGACATGGAGGCACAGAGCCTCGCCGACCTGAGCGAGCTGTATCCCCGCCTCATCACGGAGAACCGCTTCTACCCCCACGTGCAGGTGCTGGGCTACTACGGCTCGAAAGCAGTCTGGGCATGGACCTGCGCCCCGAACATCGACTACAAGGTGGCCGCAAACGGAACGACGGACATAAACATCGACTTTACCCTGAGCTACACGCACTACGTCACGTTCTCGGGAATTCCGACCTTCCACAACAAGATACAGATCCAGAACCTGGACTTCCATACGGACAAGAACTACGAGATCTACAACTCGTCGGGATTTGTCTATGACGAGCAGATGCAGGCCTTCTACCTGAAGAGCCGCCACAAGTCCAAGCTGGAGCTTATCCGCCTCTTCAGCGATCCCGCCCCGAACTTCGTCAGCGTAACGCATCCGGCAAGGTAGCCGGGGCCTGCGGCTGTTGCCCCTTGTTTAATTTGAGCCTTTGTTTTATACTTTGATCAAATGTTTTACGGGGATAGTGATTCGGGAGACAAGGACCGCCGCCGCAGGGACGGCGAAACGCGGAAGCACGGGTCGGCAGGAATAGGCCTGACCCTGTGGGTTATAGCGGCAATCTTACTGTTCATACTCTTTCTGGTGAACCAGGGCAAAATCATCTCCAACCTCAAAGAGACGGGGTTCTTCGGCCGCGTGTTCGGCAAGACCCCTTCGTTCGTGGAGAATGCGGAGTTCCATGCTTCCGGCTCGGACAAGAACGACGTCGCCCCCATATCCTCGGACTCAAACGATTCAGGCATCAACATCATATCCAGTACGGCGGGCAGCTTCATCAGCCCCCAGAGTCCGTCGGGCGGGAACACGCAGGCGGGGGGAAAGAAGGAAGACCCGTCCGCTGCTGAATCCCCGGCAGAACCGGCT
>CADBRC010000320.1 GCA_902796985.1 uncultured Spirochaetaceae bacterium | reverse complement strand
CTCCGGGACGGCGGAATGCTCATCTGCCCCACCTTCATTCACCGGGCGGAAAACAGCAAGGAGAACCTGTGGGCAAAAGTCCTGAAGGCGGTCGGCATTCAGTTTGCGCACCAGTGGACGGCAGCGGAGTTCCGTTCGTTCATTGAGACAAACGGCTGGAAGATCAGCTCCTGTGAAGTCGTCCCCGGCCGCATCGATTTGTTCTACGCGGAGTGCATCAGGGCGTAAGGAGCACCGCACCGTGAGGATGCTGGCGTGACGCGGCTGATTTCCTACACCTATGACCACCTCTCCTGTTCCGCTGGTTACGGCACGCCTGACACGCACAGCCACCTTGCCCTGCATTTCATATTCTCTCTTGACACGGCTTTCCCGGGGAACGCTGGCGGGAATGACTTTGAGGGGAAGGCAGTATTCATCGATTCGGACGTGCCGCATACCCTGCACCTGGAAAGCTGCGATGCCATCGTCGTTTTGTTTGAACCAGTGAGCGCGCTTGGCCGCTATGTCAAAGAGACCTTCCTCCGTGACAAGGATTTCTATCTGCCGGAGAAGGAGCTTTTATGCAGGATAACGGAGCTGCTGGCCTGCTACCCTGCTTCATGCACGGGGAACGGCCTGTGCGGTCTGACCCCGGAACAGGCCTTCGCGTTTGACCGGGAACTGCTGGAACTTCTCGGCTGGCACGGCCCGGGCCGCGCGGACGCATTGCTTGACGAAAGGGTTCTTTCCGTCAAGGCCAGACTTTCGGAGATGGATACCATACCCGCAGACATCATGAAAGAGCTTTGCGACACGGCACGGCTTTCGCAGAGCAGGCTGTCCCATCTGTTCTCAAGCCAGGCCGGCATACCGCTTCACCGCTACCTTGCGTTCATGAAAATCCAGAAAGCCTTCCTGCATGTGCGGAGGGGAAAGAACCTCACGCAGGCCGCTTTGGATGCCGGCTTCGACTCCCCGTCCCACCTTGCATCCACATTCAAGCGGATGTTCGGAATCTCCTTCTCGCAGTTCCTGAAAAACGCGGAATAGCATCTAATTGAAAGTCTCCCGCCGTTTTTTATGCTAGGGTTACGGCAAGGAGCAGCATGATGAAAAGATTTGATTCCAATACGCCAATCTCGTTCAAGGCCGGTACGCACCGGATTGTCCCCGATGCGAATTTCAACTTCCAGCTCAACCGGGTCATCTACTGGGACGGCGGAGACGAAGAGGAGGTCTGCCGGGAGTGCGGCGGCATACGGACGAGCGAGGACTGGACGCGGACGCTCACGGCGCTGGAGCGCAAGGCTCACGATGAGGGCCGCACGCAGAACGAGATAGCATACGCCCGCATGGCCGAATTCTTCATGTATGACTCCGACCCGCAGAAGCAGGCGCAGTATGAAAAGGCGGCCTCACTCTTCTATGAGTATTATGCGGATTACTTTGAGAGCGGCAGGGTCAGCCGCCATTCCGTGCCCTACCAGGGAGGGACGCTCCCCGTGATGGTCGCGCGGTCAGCCGACAACGGCGGCGGTACTTCCCGCGGAGCCGTGCTGTTCCACGGCGGCAACGACAGCTACTTTGAGGAGCTTTTCTTTCCCATGCTCTACCTCGCACAGGGTGGCTTTGACATCTACCTCTTTGAAGGCCCGGGACAGGGCGGCGTCCTCCGCGTGCAGGGCATGAAGTTCACGCACGAATGGGAAAAGCCCGTGTCGGCCATACTTGACTCCTTCAAGCTTGAGGACGTGGCCATCATCGGTGCATCGCTCGGAGGCTACCTTGCCCCCCGTGCGGCGGCGTTCGAGAAGCGGATACGCCGTGTCATCGCCTGGTCGATCTTCCCCGATTTCTTCCACGTCGTCCTCTCCGACCATCCCGGCAACGTCTCGGCGATTATCGAGAAAATCCTTTCCTCGCCTTTCCGCGGCATCATGAACGGATTCTACAAGAAGATGATGAAGCAGGACGAGCTGGTGCGCTGGAACCTCCTGCACGGCATGTACGCCTACGACGCAAAGACCCCCATGCAGTACATCGAACGGATACGGAAATTCACCCTGCACGGCATAGCCGAGAGGATCACGCAGGATGTCCTCGTCCTAGGAGCGCGGGAAGACCACTTCATCAACCCGCGCCTCTTCCACGAGGAGTACGACCTGCTTTCCAACGCCCGCTCGCTCACCCTGCGGCTGTTCAGCGAGCAGGACAATGCGGGCGACCACTGCAACGTGGGCAACTCAAAGAAGGTGCTGGACGCCATGCTGTCCTGGCTCAAGGAGCGCTAGCTGGCCTTGAGCCAGACCCTATTATTACCTGAAACTAACTTATTGACCAAACCTCTGTATTAGGTTACTATTCACTAACATAATACGGAGGTTCTTCATGAAAGACCCAAAACGGCTCAACGGTAAGGATCTGATAAACGTCGGCGTGTTCACCGCCATTTATTTCGTCATCATAATGGCACTTGCCATGCTCGGGTTCATCCCGATATTCATGCCGACCTATTCGGTCCTCATGCCCCTGTTCGGGGGAATCGTGTTCATGCTGTTCCTCACGAAGGTGAAGAAGTTCGGCATGGTCCTGATTATGAACATCCTTATGGGAATCCTGATGTGGCTCACCGGCATGTCCTATTACGCCCTGGTCATCGGAACCGTGGCCGGCCTGATTGCAGAATTCGTCCTGAAAGGCGGGGAATACAGGAGCGCACGGCGTGCCGTCATTGCGCACGGATTTTTCAGCCTGTGGGTATGGAGCAATTACATCCCGCTGTTCTTCTTTGCGGAAAAATACTGGTCGACACGGCAGAACTTCGGTCAGGAGTACATAGAAGCCCTGACACGCCTCATGCCGATGTGGATGTGCCCCGTGCATTTCGTCCTGTGCTTTGCATCCGGTATCCTCGGCGGGCTGCTCGGTCTGAAGGTCCTTAAAAAGCATTTCGCGAAGGCCGGGATTGTTTGATGGAACTTTTCCAGGCTGGCACAAGGCGGTCCCTGCTGGATCCGCGCACAAAGCT
>CADBRC010000319.1 GCA_902796985.1 uncultured Spirochaetaceae bacterium | reverse complement strand
GGGGCCGTCTGTTTCTCCGGAGCCGCCCGTCATTCTTGCCGCTGCCTGTTCTCCCGGGCTTCCCTGTAAAAGTTTCTCCTGCGAAAGTTTCGTTGACATACGAACGTGCATTTTGTATACTTATGCAGAAAATATTCAATAAATACAGGAGATATGGGGAAATTATGAAAAAAATTGCATTTGTACTGGCAGCGGCTTCGCTCCTCGCCTTGTCCGGCTGTGCGAAGAAGGGGAAGGTTACGATAAACAGCGCGGCGGACCTGAAGGGCAAAAACGTGGGATGCCAGGCCGGAACGACCGGTGAGCTGTACCTGACGGAGGAAGCCAAGGGTGTCAACGTGAAGTCCTTCAAGACGGGAATTGACGCCGCGCTCGACCTCAAGAACGGGGGAATCGATGCTGTGGTTCTGGACGAAATTCCCGCAAAGGAAATCGTAAAGAAGAACCCCCAGCTTGAGATTGTCCAGGACAAGTTCGCCAGCGAAGAATATGCCATAGCGGTCCGCAAGAGCGACAGCGGGCTGCTTGCCTCCATAAACAAGACCATCAAGGACATGAAATCCGACGGAACCTATGATGACCTCCTTGCGCGCTTTATACCTGCTGACGGTGAGATAAAGCTTCCCGAGACGATTCAGACCTCCGGCAGCAAGGTTGTCAAGATGGGTACGAATGCCGCCTTCCCGCCCTTCGAGTACATCGAAAGCTCTGACCCGGTCGGCTTCGACATCACGCTGAGCCAGATGATTGCCCGTGACTACGGGGCCAGGCTCGAGATTGTCAACATGGAGTTCGACGCGCTCATCGCTGCCCTCCAGTCCGGAGCGATCGACTTCATCGCGTCCGGCATGACGGCGACTGACGAGCGGCGCAAGAACGTGGACTTCTCCGACACCTACTTCTCGACCAACCAGGTCATCATCGTCCGCAAGTAAGTCGGCAGGCAGGGCGGAATGTTCCAGTCTTTCTACGATACGATGATAGCCAAGGGGCGCTGGCGGCTGGTACCGCAGGGGCTGGGCACGACGCTCCTCATCTCCATCTGCGCGGTCGCCATTGGATCTGTCTTGGGCTGCGCGTTCGCCCTGCTCAAGATTTCCAAAAAGAAGCCCCTCGTTGCTGTCGCAAACATCTATACGACGATTATACGCGGAATCCCTATGGCGACTCAGCTGATGATTTTCTACTTCGTCATCTTTTCGCCGATGGGGGTAAAGAATGCCGTCCTTGTCGCAATCATCTCATTCGGCATAAACTCCGGGGCCTACTGCACGGAGATTTTCCGCGCGGGCATACAGGGGGTGGACGCAGGGCAGATGGAGGCGGGCCGCTCGCTCGGCCTGAACTGGGCGCAGACGATGGTGAAAATCATCATGCCCCAGGCTTTCCGTACGATACTGCCTACCTTCACGAGCGAGTTCATCGCACTCATAAAGGAAACGTCGGTCGCGAGCTTCATCGCCGTCATGGACTTGCAGAAGTCCTGCGACAACATCAGGAACGCGACCTACAACGCATGGATACCCCTGCTCTGCTGTGCGGCGATCTATCTTATCCTCACGGTGGGGCTGACCAGGCTGTTCTCCGTGTTCGAAAAAAGGCTGGCTAAAAGTGATAGAAGTTAAGCAGCTGGTAAAACGCTTCGGCGACCTGACGATACTGAACGGTATCACGGAGTCCATTGCCGAGGGCGAGAAAATTGTCATCATCGGCCCGTCCGGTGCGGGCAAGTCCACATTCCTCCGCTGCCTGAACCTGCTGGAAAAGCCGGACTCGGGCAGCATTATCTTTGACGGGCAGGACATCACCGCCAAGGACACGGACATAAACAAGATACGCCAGAAGATGAACATGGTCTTCCAGCACTTCAACCTCTTCCCGCACCTGACGGTCATGCGGAACATCACGCTCGCTCCGCTGACACTGGGACTCCAGGGAGAGGAGGAGGCCAGGGAGAACGCCCTTTCCCTTCTTGGACGGATAGGACTTGCCGACAAGGCGGACGCATACCCCTCATCGCTTTCCGGCGGACAGAAACAGCGCATTGCGATAGTCCGATCCCTCGCGATGAATCCTAAGGTCATCCTCTTTGACGAACCGACGAGCGCGCTCGACCCGGAGATGGTCGGAGAGGTGCTTGCCCTGATGAAGGACCTCGCAAAGGAAGGGATGACGATGGTCGTCGTGACTCACGAGATGGGATTCGCGCGTGAGGTCGCCACCCGCGTCCTCTTCATGGACGGAGGCCTCATCGCCGAGAGCGGCAGCCCCGGGGTCATTTTTCAGTCTCCCAAGTCCGAACGCCTGCAGCAGTTCCTGAACGCGGTGCTGTGATTCCCCTTGCCAAATTTCCTTATGCGATATATAGTAACGGGGAGGTAGGCTATGTACACGCAGCAGGATGTTTTGGATTTTGTTCAGGAGGAGGACGTAAAGTTCATCCGCCTCGCTTTTTTTGATTTGTCAGGCAGGCAGAAGAATGTCTCGATTATGCCGGGCCAGCTCAACAGGGCATTCAGCGACGGCATAAGCTTTGACGCGTCGTCTGTAGAAGGATTCCAGACGGCAGACAAGTCCGACCTCTTCCTGCATCCCGACCCCTCCACGCTGACGATTATTCCCTGGCGGCCCTCCACCGGCAAGGTTGTACGGATGTTCTGTGACATCCAGTATCCCGACGGCAGGCCCTACGAGAAGGATTCCCGTTACATACTCAAGTCTGCCGTCGCCCTCGCCAAGAAGGAGGGCTATGAGTTCCGGGTCGGGACGGAGATGGAATTCTACCTGTTCAAGCTGGACGCGGACGGCAATCCCACCCGGCAGCCTTTTGACAACGCGGGCTACATGGACATAGCCCCGGATGACAAGGGCGAGAACATACGGCGCGAAATCTGCTTCACGCTGGAACAGATGGGCATCACGCCGGAAGCCAGCCACCACGAGGAAGGTCCCGGCCAGAACGAGATCGACTTCCACTATGCGGATGCGCTGACGACGGCGGACAACACCTCTACATTCAAGTGGATTGTCCGCACCAAGGCGGTCAGCAGCGGCCTGTATGCGGACTTTTCTCCAAAGCCCCTTGAGGGTAAGCCGGGAAACGGCATGCACATAAACCTCTCGGTAAAAAGCAGCAGGGGCGAGGACGACAAGGAGCTTCTGAAGCATTCACTCGCCGGTATTCTCGCGCACGTCGGGGAGATGACCTTCTACCTGAATCCGGAGGAGGACTCCTACAAACGGCTCGGCTCCGCGAAGGCTCCCTGCTACATCTGCTGGGGCAAGGAGAACCGGTCTCAGCTGGTCCGCATTCCTGCGAGCAAGGACGGCCTGCGCCTGGAGCTGCGTTCGCCCGATACGATGGCAAACCCCTACCTTGCATACGCGCTTGTCATACATGCTGCTTTGGACGGAATAAAAAACCGCATGACTCCGCCTCCCGCGACGGACGAGGATTTGTTCAACGCTCCTCAGAGCGTCACGGAGAAGCTTGCGCGGCTGCCGCAGTCGCTGGATGAGGCACGGGCAAAGGCCGGATCGGAATTCGTGAGAAAGGCCCTGGGAGCCTAGGAATCTGAGGGTACGGGGCTGCATGGAAGCTGACACGACGAAAGTCCTTCTGGTAAGCAAGGACACGAAACTTTCTGTACTCATCAAGCAGGTGCTGACAGCGCCCCTGTTTGCGCTGACTGAGCTGGCGGACTTCAATGAGGCCCGGCGCAGGCTGATGGAGGAGAGCTTCGGGATTATCATAGTGGATTTCTCGGACGGGGACGGTCAGGACTTCGCCGCTGAGACGGGGGGGCTTCCTTCCGCCGTTCTCCTGCTTATACCGAATGAGCTGTTCGATCAGGTATCATACCGGACGGAGGCATACGGCATCCTGCCTGTGACCAAGCCGTTCGATTTCTTCTATTTCTATAACATGATAAAGGCGGCGATGGCTGTCAGGGCGAAGTTCGAGCAGCTGACTTACAAGACCGTCCAGCTGAGGAACAAGCTGGAAGAAATCCGCATCGTCAACCGCGCCAAAATGCTCCTTATCTCCCACAAGGGAATGAGCGAGGAGGAAGCCCACCGGTACATCGAGCAGACGGCGATGAACCGCTGCCAGAAGCGGATTCAGATTGCACAGGAGATAGTCAGGGAGCTGGGCTCTGGCTCGGACTGAGGCTGCCTCCCTCTTCTTCCCCCGGTACTTTTTTCAGTGTGGTGTATTTCCAGTCGTAGGCATGGGTGCCCGGCAGTCCGAGCGAAATCCGCTCGTTCTCTTTCTGCAGCTGGAATTTGACAAGCTCCCTGAACACGTCCATCAGCGGCTCCGGCTCTATGGCCTTAGGCACTATCGAAGCTGCCTGCAGCTCCTTGATGAGATAGTAGCATGATTCGATGCTGGAGACACAGTATTCTTTGGGCTCCCGTTTGAAGGTGTAGATGCTCCGGTAGCTGCCCGAAAAAGAAAACTTTGGCAGGGCAAGAACGTTCTTGGACAGCTTTATCATCTTCTTGGAACATGCCCATGTGGAGTCGATGATGATGACGAGAAGCTTCCGCCCTGCAAGCTTCTCCCTGAAGCCCTCCTTCCCGGCAGTCCATGCGTCGGGACCGGGGTAAAGGAGGACAGGGTAATATGCCGGGTCGGAAAGCAGGGCGTTCAGGCGGGCGTTCTCAGTGAAGTCAACGCCGACCAGAATCTCGCTTCCTTCAAGCGTCAGGTGGGCCAGACGGCCCGTGCCCGTCCGCTGCCGTTTCGCCTCTTTCGGGTGCATCAGGAGGACGAATTTCACCCCGCTGTCAAAGGGTTTGATGTACTTGCAGTAGCAGGAGACGAGCGGCCTGAGGCACTTGTAACAGATGCCCCGTAACGGCTCTTCTTCCTGCTGTTCTGACTGCATTTCCCCGTTACGCATTCAGCATCTTGACGAGGGCTTCCTTGGGTACCGCGCCTATCTGCTGCCCGGCAACCTGCCCGCCCTTGAAGAGGATGAAGTTGGGGATGCTCATAATGTTGTATTTCTCCGCAAGCTCGGGATTGTCATCGACGTTGACCTTGCAGACTTTCACCTTTCCGTCCAGCTCGCCGGCAATCTCTTCCAGCACCGGACCCATCATCTTGCAGGGACCGCACCAGGTCGCCCAGAAATCGACGAGGACGGGGACGCTGCTCTCCAGGACTTCCTGGCTGAAGTTGGATTCGTTCAGTTCTACGGACATACATGCCTCCTTATGGGTTTGATTAGGATTGAAAACTCTCTGAGCGTAATCTACTGGAAAAACAGGCTATTATCAATCAGAAATGCCCTTTTATCAGATTATACGCTACGGACCCGGGGTTCGGAATGGGGGGCAGATTGTCCCGGCGGAACCAGCCCGCGTCCAGCAGTTCTTCTTCCTGCTTCACTATTTCGCCCGCCTTGTAATCGGCGGTGAAGGCGAGCATCAGCTGGTCGGGGAAGGGCCAGGCCTGACTGCCCGCATAGCGGATGTTCTGGATTTCTATCCCGGTTTCCTCCTGCACTTCCCGGGCGGCAGCGGCCTCTATGCTCTCGCCCATCTCGACGAATCCCGAGACACAGCCGTAGAAGTCGTGCCTGAAGTTGCGGTTCTTGACGAGCAGGATCTCATCGCCCCGGCTGACGAGCACGATGACCGCAGGCTCTATGTGGGGAAAGTCCAGGCGGCCGCACGCGGAATTGCTGCAGCGCATCGCGGTTTCCTTCGTGTCAAAGGCGAGCCGTGACCCGCAGCGGGGACAGAAGCGGTATATTGAAAGCAGGGACAAAAAGCCGTGGGCGCGGGCGGCAAGCGAGCCGAGGCGGGAGGGAAGACCTTTTTTCTGCTCTTCCTCGGTCTTGGTCTGCCAGAAGAATTCCCGGAGGGGAATGCTGGCAAAACCGTCCGGCAGCTCCGTCCCTTCGTCCAGCATGAGGGCAGCGTAACCGTAATCGCGCTCGGTAAAGGAGCGGGGGTGGCCGTCTCCGGAAGTACCCTGTCCGTCTGAAGGGCATGCCAGCAGGCGGGAAAAGAGCCCGTCATCGGCGAGTCGGTCCTCCCAGGGGAGCTGCCCGTCTGTGCGTATCAGTATGTCGTTGCCGCGGAAGATGAGGCGGAGCAGTCCGTCTTCACCCTCCCTGTATTCCGTAAGGGGCATGCATTTCTCTCCCTAGTATTGCAGCTGCCGGTTGTTTGCCTCGCAGTAGGCGGCCCACTCGTCGTCATCCATCGTGTAGGTCCGGTACTGCATGCCTCCGCGCTTGAGGATTTCGTTGATGTAGATGTCCGTTCCCTCGACGACGCGCTGGGACAGCATTGCGTTCGAATTATGGGCGCGGACGGGAATCATATAGTAGCCGGAGAGCAGCTTTTCCTCGCAGGAGGCGAGGATTTTGTTCCTCGTGTCGAAGGCTGCGGAGGAATATGTTCCGGAACAGAGGGCCTTGTACCAGCCGTTCATGCTGAGGGTCACATCTGTACCGTCAATGTTTATCGTATGCATCACCTTGAAGGGATCGAATCCATATTCGTGCAGGGGTTCGGCCGTGCAGTAGCACCAGAGGACGCCGTAGGGGTCAAATGTGGAGCCGCCCCATGCGGTCATGGCGCAGTCCACGTTTCCTTTGCGCATGTTCGCGTAATAATCCTGATCAGTTATCTGCCTGACGGTGACCTTTCCCTCGAAGGGGGTTCCTCTGGTTCCCTCGTTCAGAGCCGTCTGCAGGTAGTCGATTGTCCGCATGTACACGTCGTCGTTGCTGTAGGTGTGGAAGTCGATGAAGAAATTGTCCCCGGCCTTTGCGTCCCCGCTGGCAAGAAGCTCATTCCAGGCTTTGTTGAAGCAGCTGCGTGCAGCCTCTATGTCATAGCCCGTGATGTCTTCGTAGCGGTCGATGCCGTAGAAGTCCATCAGGGCCGCCCTGGCCTCAGGGGTGTCGCGGTAGCGGATGTTCCGCTCGGGGTCGGCAATGAATGCATCGTCCAGAAGTCCGTATTCGGGGGTACTCCCGGGCGTCACCGTGTCGCAGTACTTCTGCCTGTCCAGAGCCAGCGAGATGCCGTGGCGGAAATTCAGGTTGCCGACGGCAAGGTGGTTTTCTCCGGCGGTGTTCTTTTTCTTCAGGGCCGCCCGGTCCGTGTTGAAACTGAACTTCCAGGTATAGGAAAGGGGATTTATGATCCGGTACTCGCTGGAACCGTATTTCTCCAGATCCTTCGCGTCCAGTGCGGTCTCGTCAAGTTCTCCCTGAAGGAAGAGGGAGATGATGGTCTGATGCTCAATGATGTACTGGTTGTAGATTGCCGTCGTCTGGTACTGGCCTTCGTGCTTTCCGTCGTGGTAGCCCCGCCACTTGTCGTTGCGGCTCATCGTCATGGATTTGTCTGCCTGGAAGGCAGTGACCTTGTAGGGGCCGTAGGAGGCTGAGGTTTCGACGCTTGTTCCGTAGCTGCTCTTGATAAGTTCGCCGGACTCTTTCTTGTTGGCCTCGTACACGTTCTCTTTCACCAGAGACAGGGCGCTGGAGTTGTAGATGAACATGAACCGGGTCAGCGAGGTTTTGAGCACGAGCGTAAACGTCAGGTCATCGTCCTTTATGAGGCCCACGTCTTCCCATGCGCCTTCGCCGTTGTAGTACTCCTCGCCGCCGGCAAGGGGGAGGGAATCCTCATAGAGGAGGCTTGCGCGGTAGTTCTTCATCTTGGGGTTCAGGAACTGCTGGGCCGAATAGATGAAGTCCCCGACATCTATCTTCTCGCCGTCGTCCCAGCAGAGGTCGTCCCGAAGCCGGATCTTCCAGGCGTAGCCAGATGCCGCGTCTTCGGGAATCCCGTAACGTCCTGCGTAGGAGGCGGTCACGTCCTCGGGCATATCGACGGCCATTCCCGGCTCTACGATGAAGCCGTCCTTTGTCTCGTTCATGTTGAACTCATACAGGGCATCGCACGTGTAGTCGAGGGGAAACGTGTCGCTCGCGTTCTGGCAGTCCGTCGGGCTCCAAGTGCTCGGACAGGACCCCGTCATACGGTAGGTGTAGTTCCTGGGCTTGCCGTCATCGGACTGAACTGCCGGAGAAGTTGATGTTGTTTTGTTTCCGCATGAAAGAAAAATTGCCGCCGTACAGAAGAGCGGCACAGCACGAAAGAATCTGTTCAAAGCATGCCTGCCTTGGAAAAAAGATAAGTGACAAATAATATTCCCACCGGCTTCTATTGTACACGTGAAAGCGCTTGAAAACAAGTGTTTTTCCCTCGAAACCTGCGTTTTTTCAGTACGAGCCTGAGTTTCTTCTTTCGTTTAATTTGTTTAAAATAAAAAAGACTTCCTCAGCGGAAGTCTTTGCTTACGGTCCCTACGGGAGTTGAACCCATCTTTAAAGATTGAGAATCTTTCGTCCTAGCCGATAGACGAAGGGACCAAACCCACAAGCGATGGTATCGCACTGTGGCTCCGGCAAACAAACCCAAGCTACAATAACTTGAATCTGCACTCTAATTCGCGGGAAGGGCAACCCGTCCAGCGAACTTGCCTTTCTGGCTGTCCTGATGAACTGCCAGCTTTTATCGTTCCCCAAGGAGGATTCGAACCCCCACAGTCAGAACCAGAATCTGAAGTGCTACCATTACACAATCGGGGAATGCAAGGTAAGAACT
>CADBRC010000318.1 GCA_902796985.1 uncultured Spirochaetaceae bacterium | reverse complement strand
TGCTCGTCGCCTTAGGTCTGCTGGCAGCCCTCATCGTCAAGCTGCCCCGCATACCGATGACGATTGAAAGCTCCAGCGAGATTCCTTCCATAAATATGCAGTCCCTCATCCGGCAGCTCTTCCCCTATACGGGCTTCCATTCACTGCTGTCCGACAACTTTCTCCTGCCCTGCTTTATCTTTGCGGGTCTGGTCGGCTCGGGTGCGAATGACGACAAACACGCCTCCGCCCCCGCCGTCGCAGTCTTCGATTCCATAACGCGGGTCGCCTACATAGTGATGAGCTTTTTCACCGAGCTGCTTGCCATAGGGATGATAGCTCTGTCCTGCCGCTGGATGCTCGGTGTCATCGCGCTCAAAAAGACAGGGCTGTACGGTGAACTGTTCGCCCTGCTCCTCATCCTTCTGGCACTGATGGCTTTTGTCGTCTACCCCTTTATCATCAGGATCCTCTGCGGGGAAAAACATCCCTACCGCGTCATCTATGCCTCCGCCGCCCCGATTATGGCAGCTTTCATATCCGGCGAGTCCAACATGACCCTGCCCCTGCTCATCAGACACGGAAACGAGAGCCTTGGCATACGGCACCGGGTCAACGGAGTTACCTACCCCCTCTTCTCGATTTTCGCCCGGGGCGGAGCCGCCCTCGTCACCTCGGTGTGCTTCATCGTCATACTGCGCTCTTATTCCATGCTTGAGATAAAGATGTCTACGGTCATCTGGATAGGTTTCTGGACCTTCCTGCTCTCATTTCTTCTGGGCGAGCATCCTGCGGGAGGAACCTTCCTGCTGCTGACCGTATTGTGCATCAAATATGGCGGAGGATACGAAGCGGGTTACCTGCTTCTGCGCGAGGCCGCCCCTGTCCTGGGCTGCTTTGCCGCAGCCTTTGACGCGCTGACTGCGATGGCAGGAAGTTATGTCGTCGCAGCCCGTACCGACAGCATAGAACGGCAGGAACTGAAGAAGTTCATATAAAGGCGGCGGGACCCCCCCTATGCCGGCACCGGCTCCGGGGCGGAGGTAAGCAAGCAGCCGCTCGAAGAGAACGGAACGACTGCTCTGAGCGGCCAGAGTGGCCGTTCAGAGTAACCAGAGCGATTGTTCGGTTTGAAGAAATCCAATAATACAAAAACCTACGGGTTTTCTTCTTCCCAGAACAAATCGTTCAGTGTGACTCCGAGAACCTTGCATATTGAAATGCAAAGACGTATCGTCGGATTGTAATCTCCCTTTTCAATCGCATTGATCGTCTGCCTGCTTACGTTCACCTCTTTTGCAAGGTCTTCCTGTGACATGTCTTTCAGCGCCCGCGCTGATTTTAACCGGAGGTTCTTCATTCGTCACGTTTCCTGACAGACATCCTCGTCTTCACTTTTCCTGCTGATGGCTTTTTTGACGAGTATGCTTAACATGACGATAACGATGAAAACGCCTACTACCAGATTCAAGAGTGCATACCATTTTTCTTTTGCGACGAGGAACTGTGCGATATAGATGGTTGCAGAGAAAAACATCAGAGCACACCATTTTTTCGAGAAAGGGTGATCCGGTGAGAAATAGGCATCCTTGAAAATCGCAACTTCAAGAAACACGAGGAGTGCGGTCAGGCAGATGACGATGCTGAGCATTCCCGGCTGGAAGAGCACAAGGGGCTTTTCCCTAAAAAACTCGATGAAAAAAACAATCAGCTCACATATAACGAAGGTACAGAACCCCGTCTTAAATGCCTGCCCGCGGGCAGCGATCTGCCGTTCATCGTAGGTGCATTTTTTTCCAAGAAGTTTTTTTATCAGCACAATCAAAACGACTGCAAGAAGGACTCCGACTGCGAATCCAATATACCATGCGTTTGTCATTAAATGTACCTCCTGTTCGTGTACTGAACATACTATAAAACAAACCGTGCAATTTGTCAAGTATACTATACATTTTGAATATAAAACATGCTATTTTTCATATCAGCCCGGAGCCCTCCGTCAAGCAGGGGGTACTGCCAGACATACCGGTAGAATTTCTTTACTGTGAGGAAATGCTTCCGTCAGAGAGAATAAAGATGCAGCTCACGCCCGGGAACGCCCGCAAAAAGGCATCTTTCCCCATCAGGAACGCGCTGGTGCTCATAGCATCCGCCTCCATGGACGAACTGGCGACAATCGTAGCGGAGGCGACATCCCCCCCGCCGGGGTAGCCTGTCTTGGAATCTATGATATGGTGGTACCGCTTGCCGCCGCTGACAAAATAGCGCTCGTAGTTGCCGCTTGTGACGACGGAAAGGCCGCCCTCCAGCTCCAGGACGCTGGCGACCGACTGCCCGCCGTCCAAGGGGTTCTTGATCCCGACCTTCCATGCGCTTCCGTCGGCCTTGCTTCCGAATACGCAGACATTGCCCCCCAGATCGATTATGGCCCGGCTGACCTGCCGCTCCTTCAGGATGCGCACAAGTTCATCGGCCGCGTAGCCCTTGGCTATCCCGCCCAAGTCCAGGGACATTCCCTCCTGCTCAAGGAAGACGGAACGCCCCGACTCCTCCAGAGAGACCTTCCGCCAGTCCACGAGGGTGAGGGCAGCATCTATTTCCTCCTGAGAGGGGACTTTCTGGTGGTCGGTGCCGATTCCCCACAAGGACACGAGGGGGCCTATCGTGGGGTCAAAGGCCCCTCCGCTCCTCCGCGCGAAATCAAGCGCAGCCGTAATCACAAAAAAGACATCGGGGCCGACAGTGACGCGCTCCTTCCCGGCGGCGGCGTTGACACGGGCAATGTCTGAGCCGGGCCGGTTCACGCCGAACGAAGAATCTATCTCCATGAGGCGGGCGGAAATCACACTATACAGCTCAGCATCCCCGTCCCCAAAGGCGTTGACCGAGCAGACGGTCCCGAGGGCCTCCCAGCTTTGGGCAGGGAGGGCAGTCCCCGCGGCCTTACGCTGGCCGGAGCCCCCCCCTTCCTCCCGGCGGCAGGAGGGGAAGAGCAGACATGAGGCAAAGATCAGGACAGAAAAAACGGCAGACCGTCGCACCAGACAGCCTACAGAGAGGAAAGCAGCTGCTTGACCTCGGCGCTCTTGTAGTCGGGGTTCTTCTTCTGCAGGTAGCCCAGATAGTCCTTGGCGGCATTCGTATCCTTGAGCGTAATGCAGACCTTAGCAAGCTCGAAGTAGGCATCCCAGTTGTTTTTGTCGGCGGCTATCACATCCTGATAGGTCGTTTTTGCCTTGTCGTAGTTTCCGGCGGACGCGTATGCCTTGGCCAGGTTCTCCCGGACGGTATTGTCCTTGGGGCTGATTTTAAGCGCACCCTGGTAGTACTTGACGGCATTATCGTAGTCGGCCTTCTGCCTGTAGGCATTGCCCAGGTTGTTGTTGACCTCGAAGTTGCCGCTTTCCAGTGAGTAGGCCTTCTGCAGGAAGGTCAGCGCGGAGTCCGCGTCGCCCGTCTCCAGGCTGAGCGCGCCGATGTTGGTCAGAGCCTTGACGTTCTTGGGGTCGGCGGCGAGCACTTCCTTATAGAGCGCAAGGGCATTCGTCTTGCTGCCGGTCTCCTCGCACATCAGGGCATAGTTGTAGGTGATGTTCGTCTGCACCTGCTGGATTGCGTTTGCCTTGTTATCGTAGGCCTGCTTGGCATAAGAGAGCGCGTTATCCTTCTTTCCCTGCGCATACATGACGGTAGACAGGTTATAGTAGGTGACGGGATCCTTCTTGTTGGGATCCATATAGGCGAGCGCCTTCTTGAAGCTTTCCTCGGCGGCGGTATAGTTGCCGGCGGATGAGTAGGCAGAGCCAAGTTCCTGATAGTTCTGGGAAGACGAGGGGTTTATGCGGACGGCCTGCTTGAACAGGTCGGCAGCCCCGTTGTAATCTCCCTGCCTGACAAGGATTCTCGCGGCAGCAAGGTATGACCGCTCATAGTTTGAGTCAATCTGGAATGCCTTGCGGTAAGCGGCGAGGGCCTGCTGCGTCCGGTTCAGTTTCTCGTTGACGAAGCCCAGGTTATACTGCGCAGAGGCAAACGAGGGGTTGTACTTGATGGCAGACGTGAATGAGGCGCTTGCAGCCTCATACTTCTTCTGCTGCGCCTGCACACGCCCGAGCTGGTAATAGTAATTGGGATTGGTGGGGTCGGCGGCTATGGCCTTCTTGAGTTCAGCCTCGGCAGTCGCCCAGTTTTTGGAGTCGAAGGCATCCATCGCCTTTATGTAGTGAGCCGCAGGGTTGGACGAATCCTTCGCGAGCGAATCGTTGGCATATCCCAAAGCCTGCTGCATCAGCTTTTTCTTCTGCGCTGGATCCTGCGCGTCCTGAGAGGCATCATATAGAGCGGAGCTCATCTCGCCCATCTTGTCGGCGAAGAACTCCTTGTCGTTCGCAGGCAGCAAGGACTTGGCCTTGGCGAAGTGCTTCATTGCCTCGTCAATGTCACCGGAATTCAGGGCAGCCTTGCCTTTGGCTATCTCGTCGTTCACGTCCTTTATCAGCTTGGCGGCAGCTGCACTCTCGGCAGCCTTGCGGGCCTCCTCTTCCTTGCGCTTTTTCTCCTCTTCTGCCCGCTGCTTCGCTTCCGCCTCTTTGCGCTTCTTTTCCTCCGCTTCGGCAGCCTTGCGGGCTTCCTCCGCCTCCTTCTGTGCGCGCACAAGATCGTTCATTGCCTGCACGTTCTTACGGTTCTCTTCGGTCTGCTTGGCAAGCTGGTCTTTGAGGGCCTGCGTACTCTTGGCATTCTCGGCGTTCTGCCGTGCCAGCTCGTCCCTGAGCGCCTGGTTGCTCTTGGCGCTTTCGGCAGTCTGCCGTGCAAGCTCATCCTTGAGGGCCTGGTTTGTCTTGACACTCTCGGCAGTCTGCTTGGCAAGCTCATCCCGAAGTGCCTGGTTTGTCTTGACACTCTCTTCGGTCTGCCGTGCAAGCTCATCCTTGAGCGCCTGTGAGTTCTTGGCATTCTCCTCAGTCTGACGGGCAAGCTCACCCCTCAGGGCATCTATCGTGGCCTGCATCGCGTCTGAGAGGGCGGATGCCTCTCCGCCCGCACC
>CADBRC010000317.1 GCA_902796985.1 uncultured Spirochaetaceae bacterium | reverse complement strand
GTCCCCGCTGATGGGCTATCCGGGAGCTATTGGAATCGATCTGTCTGAAGAAGCCGGCGATTTCGAGAAGATCCTTGCCAAGGTTGAAGCTGCAGTCGTTGAAAAAGGCGGCGCAGGAAGATTCGGAACATGGGCTTATTCCTATGGCTACACAGTTTCCGCAGGCCTTGCACAGCACGCTATGAACGTCCTTGACGGCGAGAGCGAGCTGGATGATATCGATGATATCGCAAAGGCATATCAGGTGTTCTCACCGAACGCTGAGTGGAACGGCTCCAACTATGTCAATGTCGAGACCGGCGTTAAGTCCGACAACACATTCCTTGTCTATCAGGATACCTACATCATGGGCGATCCGGGCAAGTACATGGGCTCTACACAGATCGAAGTTCCGGAGAAGTATTTCACGATCTCCTGATCAAAGGCAGAGCTTCAGACCGGTTTTACGATCAAACATATGAAGCAGCATGCAAGGGGAGGAAGCTATGTTTCCTCCCCATTTTAAGGAAAGGGTAATCCTGCCGTCAGATAGGCAGGAAAGGCAGCAGATGGAAAATGCAGCAACCCCGCTTCTTGAGATGCGGAATATAAAGAAAGACTTTTTCGGCAATCAGGTTCTGACCGATATCAACCTGACGCTTCGCGAGGGAGAAGTCATCGGTCTTGTCGGTGAAAATGGCGCCGGCAAATCCACGCTGATGAAGATTCTCTTCGGCGCGGATGTCATCCGTGAAACGGGCGGCTACGGCGGAGACATCATCCTGAACGGCCAAAAAGTGCAGTTTGATTCTCCTTTCGATGCGATTGCCGCGGGCATCGGTATGGTCCACCAGGAGTTTTCGCTGATCCCCGGATTTATGGCCCAGGAGAATATTCTTCTTAATCGGGAGCCGAAGAAGGGAAACATTGTATCCCAGATCTTTTCGGACCGGATGGATACACTTAACTGGAATGAAATCGATGAACGGGCATCCCAGGCGATTGAAAAGATGGGTGTCAGGATCGATAAAGATATGCTGATCAGCGATATGCCGGTCGGCCACAAGCAGTTCACGGAGATTGCCCGCGAAATAGACCGCGACAACGTGCGCCTCCTCGTTTTTGACGAGCCGACTGCCGTCCTGACCGAATCCGAGGCTGACATCCTGCTCAAGGCAATCAAGGAGCTTGCCGCCTCCGGCATAGCGATTATATTCATATCCCACCGCCTGCAGGAGGTTATGGACATCTGCGACCGCGTAGTGACGCTCCGCGACGGTAAGACGATACGCGATGTTCCTGTTTCCCAGACGAACGTTTCAGACATAGCCGCTTCGATGGTCGGGCGGACGGTGACGGCGGAGCACCTGAAGAAACAGGCGGAGCTGAATGCGGCGGAGACCGAAACCCTGCCGGACGACTACGTGCTCGATGTCAAGAACCTCTGGGTCGATATGCCCGGAGAGACTGTGCGCGACGTGAGTTTCAAGGTCCGGCGCGGCGAGATTTTCGGCATCGGCGGCCTTGCGGGCCAGGGCAAGCTCGGCGTTCCCAACGGCATCATGGGCCTGTACCCCGCCGGGGGAGAGGCGAGTTTTGACGGCCGCCCGCTCGAGATGGGAAACGCCGCTTCCGTATTGAAGGAAGGACTTGCGTTCGTCTCCGAGGACAGGCGCGGTGTGGGGCTTCTTTTGGACGAGAGCCTTGACTGGAACATCTGCTTTTCCGCCATGCAGGTCAAGGGCGAGTACCTCAAGCCGTATCTGGGCGGCCTTTTCAAGCTCCGTGACGAGAAGGCCATGCGGGCAAACGCGGACAAGTACATAGACATGCTCGCAATCAAGTGCACCGGATCCAGGCAGAAGGCCAAGGAGCTTTCCGGCGGCAACCAGCAGAAAGTCTGCCTCGCCAAGGCATTCAGCCTGAAGCCCAAGCTGCTGTTCGTCAGCGAGCCGACGCGCGGCATAGACGTCGGTGCGAAGGCAATCGTGCTGGATACCCTGCGCAAGTACAACCGCGAGAACGGTACGACGATCGTCATGGTCTCAAGCGAGCTTGAAGAGCTGCGCTCGGTGTGCGACCGCGTCGCCATCGTTGCGGGCGGAAAAGTTGCGGGCATACTCCCTCCGCGGGAAGCCCCCGAGAAATTCGCCATGCTGATGTCCGGCCTGAGCGCGGAAGGAGCTGAAAGATGACGCTTTCTAAAGATAAAATCCAGGAGGCCCTGCGCGAGTTCGGGCTTCCCCGCCTGATTATAGCAGGCTTCCTCGTCGTCCTGTTCATCGCCGCCCCCTTTGTGGGCGTGTCCATGCCCGCGACGATGAAGGACATCTGCAACCGCTTCGGCCAGAACGAGCTTCTGACCCTGGCGATGGTCCCGATGATTCTCTCCGGCGCGGGGCTGAACTTCGGCCTTTCGCTCGGCGTCATAAGCGGACTGCTCGGTTCTACGATTGCGATGCAGCTGGGACTGACAGGCTGGGCGGGTATGTTCGGTGCGATGCTGATTTCCGTTCCGTTCGGCATTTTCTTCGGCTGGCTCTACAGCCTGCTTTTGAACCGGGTCCGCGGCGAGGAGATGACGATAGCCCTCTACGTGGGATTCGCTGCCGTCATGTTCATGTCCATCATGTGGCTCATCCTTCCCTACACGAGCGTCAACATGGTCTGGGGCTATGAGGGTAAGGGACTGCGTACGACGATAACGCTTGACGGCTACTGGGTCAAGCAGTTCAGCAATTTCCTGATGATAAAGATCGGGGACTTCGAGTTCCCGACGGGGATGATCCTCTTCTGTGCCCTGTGCAGCTTCTTCATGTGGCTCTTCATGCGCAGCAAGACGGGAACCGCGATTACGGCGGTCGGTTCAAACCCCGACTACGCCCGCTCAAGCGGCATCAACATCAACCGCATGAGGATGATAAGCATCATTGTCTCCACGGTGACCGGCGCAATCGGAATTCTGATGTACCAGCAGAGCTACGGCTTCATACAGCTCTACCAGGCTCCGCTCTACATGGCCTTCCCGGCCGTCGCCGCCGTCCTCATCGGAGGTGCGTCAATCAACAAGGTCTCCATCGCGAACGTCGTGATCGGGACGATACTCTTTCAGGGCATACTGACCCTTACGCCCTCGGTCATCAACAGCGTCCTGCAGACCGACATGTCCGAGGTCATCAGAATCGTCCTCAGCAACGGCATGATACTGTACGCGCTGACCAGAAAAACAGGAGCGACCAGATGAAATCAATACCGTCAATAAAGTCGGCCAAGTCATTCTTGGCGGATTACCTTGTCGCAGAGGTTTTCCTCGCGCTGACAATCGTGTCCATACCCCTGTCACAGTATTCGGGCATGTTCATCATGCAGGAAATCCTGAACAGGATTGCGAGGAATGCCTTCCTCGTATTCTCCCTTGTCCTGCCGATCATGGCGGGTATGGGAATCAACTTCGGCATGGTGCTCGGCGCGATGGCCGGGCAGATAGGCCTCATCTTCGCAATGGACTGGGGCATCTCCGGCATGCAGGGGCTCGTGTTCGCTGCCCTCATCGGACTTCCCCTCTCCGTCCTGCTCGGCTGGATTGCGGGCAACATTCTGAACAAGGCGCGGGGCCGCGAGATGGTCACGAGCTACATCATCGGCTTCTTCTTCAACGGCATCTACCAGTTCGTCGTGCTGTATCTTTTCGGCTCCCTCATACCGCTCCACAACAAGGCGATTGCCCTGTCGCGCGGTTACGGGGTGCGCAACACGCTGAACCTGGATCCCGTCCGCCAGTCGCTCGACAAGCTGCTTATGATACGCGTCGGTGGCCTGAGCATACCCCTGTCCAGCTACCTCGTCATCATTGCCCTCTGCTTCATCATCGTGTGGTTCCGCAAGACCAAGCTGGGACAGGACATGCGGGCGGTCGGGCAGAACCAGGCCGTATCCAACTCGGCGGGTATACCTGTGGAGGGGACCCGCATAATCTCCATCGTCATCTCGACGGCCTTCGCCTGCATCGGGCAGATAATCTTCCTGCAGAACATGGGCAACATGCAGACCTACAACGCCCACGACCAGACCGGCTTCTTTGCAGCGGCGGCAATCCTTGTCGGCGGTGCATCCGCGTCCAAGGCGAGCATCACCAACTGCTTTGCGGGAGTCGTCCTCCTGCACCTGATGTACATCGTCGTTCCGCGCGCAGGCCAGAACCTCTTCGGCAACGCAAACATCGGCGAGTACTTCAGGCAGTTCATCGGCTACGG
>CADBRC010000316.1 GCA_902796985.1 uncultured Spirochaetaceae bacterium | reverse complement strand
TGCCATATTATATATCGGAAGGGCCAAAAAATTCACAATGAGACTGACCCCGGCCACAGCACCTGCGACACCAAGACCAGAAAAGAAACAACGTATAAAATAGAAGACGGATTCGATTATGCTCTCAATCGGAAGGATAATCAGCGTATAAAAGAAGCCCAAAACGGAGGCCATCTATTTCCTCCGTCCTTCAGACGAATCCAGGGAAGCAACCAGCTTTTCCCAAAATTTATTTACATCTATCATTTTATTATTGTATATATAATTACACATTTTCAACAGTGCAACACCTTCCAATCCGAAGTTAAGTAATATTCAAAAAGGGCCCCCCGCAACACGGGAGGCCCTTCGTCAGCTTACGCCAAGACTACTTCAGCTCGCTGAAGTACTTGATGGTGCGGACCATCTGAGAGGTGTAGCTGTTCTCATTGTCGTACCAAGAGACAACCTGAGCCTCGAAGAGGCCGTCGGCAACCTTGTTGACCATCGTCTGGGTGGAATCAAAGAGGGAGCCGAAGCGCATTCCGATGACGTCGGAAGAGACAATCTCGTCCTCGTTGTAGCCGAAGGTCTCGGGATCAGCAGCCTTCTTCATGGCGGCGTTAACGGCATCCTTGGTCACGTCATTGCCCTTGACAACAGCGGTCAGGATCGTCGTAGAACCGGTGGGAACCGGAACGCGCTGGGCAGAACCAATCAGCTTGCCGTTCAGCTCGGGGATGACGAGGCCGATGGCCTTGGCAGCACCAGTGCTGTTCGGAACGATGTTCTGGGCACCGGCGCGTGAGCGGCGGAGGTCGCCCTTGCGCTGGGGTCCGTCGAGGATCATCTGATCGCCGGTGTAGGCGTGGATGGTGCTCATGATTCCGCTCTGGATCGGGAAGGCATCGTTGAGGGCCTTGGCCATCGGAGCCAGGCAGTTCGTGGTGCAGGACGCGGCGGAAATGACGGTGTCAGAAGACTTCAGGGTCTTGTGATTGACATTGTAGACAATCGTCGGGAGGTCGTTTCCGGCAGGAGCAGAAATGACGACCTTGCGGGCACCGGCCTTGATGTGCTCCTCGGACTTGGCCTTGGAGGTGTAGAAGCCCGTGCACTCAAGGACGACGTCGATTCCCATCTTTCCCCAAGCGGGAAGGTTGGGGGCATCGGGTCCCTTGCACTTGTAGATGACGATCTTCTTGCCGTCAACGACGATGTAGTTGTCCTCACCCTCGCCGTCGTGAGCCTCAACCGTGTGGTTCTTCTCGCCGATCTTTCCGGCATATCCGCCCTGGGCGGTGTCATACTTCAAGAGGTGGGCAAGCATCGTGGGGCTGGTGAGATCGTTGATAGCGACAACCTCGTAGCCTTTCGCGCCGAACATCTGGCGGAAAGCCAAGCGGCCAATGCGGCCAAAACCATTGATAGCAACCTTTACATCTGCCATAAAAGTCAAACTCCTATATAATGGAAATCTTTAGCACTAATTTAGCGTTTTTCTTCAAAAAGTTCAATATAGAAAAAGCTCCCCGCTTCTGCTATAATGATTGCATGAAAATCGTAATAATCGGGGCGGGATTTACCGGGGTACAGCTCGCCAAGCGGCTCATCAACGAAGGGAATGATGTCTACCTGATAGACAACGACGAAGACACGATCAACCATTACATCAACCAGCTTGACTGCACGCTCATAACGGCGGACGGCAACAACATGGAAACCCTCGAAGACAAGAAGGTGGGCATCGCCACAGCGGACGCACTCGTAACGCTCACCGAGGACGACGAGATAAACATGATTACCTGCTCCATGGTAGACTCCGTGTACCCCGACCTGCTCAAGATAGCCCGGGTAAGGAACTACGCCTATTACGTCAATACGAGCGAAGTGGTAAAGAAGCATGCCGACACCTTTTCCGGCAAGCACAGGCCGCTTTACGGCATAGACTTCATGATCCACCCGGACATAGAGGCGGCGGAGGCCATCGTCAAGGCCGTAGAGCACGGGGCAGTCAGCGACATCGTGACCTTCGGGGACAAGTTTGAGCTGGCGGCTCTGGAAGTGAACAAAGGCAGCGCCTTCGACTCTGTGGCACTCAAAGACCTGAGGAAGCTGGCGGACTTCAAGTTCATCGTCGTTTTCGTTGAGAGCGGAGGCGTCTCATCCCTGCCCTTCGGAGATTCCGTCCTGAAGGCGGGCGACAGGATAGGCCTGCTGACGGAGACAACGAACCTGCCCCGCCTGCTCCCCCTCTGCGGGGTCAAGGCCGACAGGCTCAGGAAAATCGTGATGGTAGGAGCAGGCCGGATAGGGACGAACATCGCCGACCACCTTATCGAGAAAAACAAGAAGCCCTTTTACAAGAAGTTCTTCGACAGCCCGGCAAACAGCGGTGTCGATGACTTCGTCATCGTGGACAGCAACAAGGAGCGGAGCAAGGCAGCAAGCGAACGGTTCCCGACCGCCAAGGTCCTGTGCTGTGACATAACGGACGAAAACATGGTGAGGGAGGAAGGTCTGGATAAATTCGACCTGCTCATCGCCGCCACCCACAACCACGAGATGAACATGATCATCTCCGCGTACATGGAATCGCTCGGGGTGGAGAAGACCATAGCCCTCGTCGCCCAGTCCCAGTTCGCGGACATTGCCCGCAAGCTGGGGGTGGAAGTCCCGATTCCCCTCCGGGACACCATCGTAGACTCGATTATGAGCCACCTGCACGGCAAGAACGTAACGGGAATACACACGGTCTCCAGCGGAGCTTTCGAGCTGGTTGAGTGCGACCTGCCCTCGTCAAGCAAGTTCCTTGGTAAGGCCCTCAAGGACATAGCCAAGCCCGGCGAATACCTCCTGCTGCTGATCAAGAAGATCGGGGCATCAGACTACGAGATTCCCGGCGGTAACACGGTGCTCAGTGCGGGAGACCACCTTGTGCTTATAGAGAAGACGGGAGACAAGAAAGTGCTGGAGCGATTCAGCTCCTAAGCCTTTCTCCCCCTTTCCAGCTGATCCAGAAGGATTTCCCTGAGCCTCTCGGGGTCGAGGGGCTTGGTGATGTACTCGTCCATTCCTGCGTCCTTGGCCTTCTGGACGGCATCTGCAAAGGCATTCGCAGTCATCGCGATAATCGGAATCTTCACAGCGTCCGGCCTCGCCAGCGCACGGATGGCCTGCGTCGCCCCGTATCCGTCCATCTTGGGCATCTGGATGTCCATAAAGACGGCATCGTAATGCCCCGCAGCGGAGCTCGCGAACATGTTGAGGGCTTCCTCCCCGTTCTCGGCGTGCTCCACTACCACGCCCATCTTGGTAAAAATACGTATGGCTATCTCGGTGTTTATCATGTTGTCCTCGGCAAGGAGGATCGTCGCCTGAACAGGCGTGTCGCCCCCCGAGGACATCTTCTTCGTACTGTCCTTGACATCCTTCTCGTCGGCAGTCTTCATCGGAATGCTTATCAGGAAGGAGCTTCCCTTTCCGACCTCACTCTTGACCTTGATCTGACCGCCCATCAGCTGGACCATCTTGTTGACGATGGAAAGCCCCAGTCCCGTTCCCGGAGTCGTCTTGTCGCGCAGGGGGTTCTTGCTGTCCTGCGTGAATTCGTCGAACATCTTG
>CADBRC010000315.1 GCA_902796985.1 uncultured Spirochaetaceae bacterium | reverse complement strand
TATGTTTGACATGTGAGAACGTCACATACATATTCCTCACAGGCACGCTTTCGCTGCTATCACCTCGTTGCGTTACTAGCCTCGTGGGAAACCTCGCCAAGTAACGACGGGCTCTAAGCACCTGTTCGGAACGATGTATGTGCCGTTCATGCATACAAGATACACATTATGATACGCAAAGGCGCGTGCAGATAAAGCACGTGCCTTTTGCTATATAACCCCCTCGGGGAAAGAGAGGAGAAAGATTATGGAAGAAATCTTAAGTGCTATTAACAGCGAAGTCTACGGCGTCTGGTTCCTGATAGGCGCAGCGCTCGTGTTCTGGATGCAGGCCGGGTTCGCAATGTGCGAGGCAGGCTTCACCAGAGCCAAGAATGCAGGTAACATCATCATGAAGAACCTGATGGACTTCTGCATCGGTACGGTGATGTGGTTTGTCATCGGTGCAAGCTTCATGCTCAGCTACACCGACCCCGTAACGGGCGAGGTCAGCAAGGGAATCTGGTCATTTCTGGGTAAGCCCGGCTTCAGCGTGTTCACCGAATACGCCACGTTCGACTTCTCCGGATTCGTGTTCAACCTGGTCTTCTGTGCGACGACGGCGACAATCGTCTCCGGTGCAATGGCAGAGCGCACCAAGTTCAGCACCTACTGCATCTACTCCGCGATAATCTCCGGATTCATATACCCGATAGAAGCACACTGGACATGGGGCGGCGGCTTCCTGGCCGAATGGGGCTTCCATGACTACGCAGGAAGCGCGTGCATCCACATGGTCGGCGGCATCTGCGCCCTCATCGGTGCGGCCATGCTCGGACCGCGCCTCGGCAAGTTCAGCCGTGACAAGAGCGGAAAGATCACCGGTGTACACGGATTCCCCGGACACAACATCGCGATGGGCGCGCTCGGCGTGTTCATCCTCTGGCTGGGCTGGTACGGATTCAACGGCGCTGCCGCGACGGACGTTCCCACGCTCGGTTCAATCTTCCTGACCACCACGGTTGCCCCTGCGGTCGCGACGGTCGTCGCCATGCTGTTCACCTGGATCAAGTACGGCAAGCCCGACGTTTCCATGTGTCTGAACGCCTCGCTTGCAGGCCTTGTTGCCATCACCGCTCCCTGTGACGTCACCGACTGTGCCGGTGCAGCGATAATCGGAGCGATCGGCGGCCTGCTCGTTATCTTCGGCGTATGGCTCCTGGACTACAAGCTCCACATCGATGACCCGGTCGGAGCGGTCGGTGTCCACATGATGAACGGAATCTGGGGAACGGTTGCAGTCGGCCTCTTCGCCACCAAGACCGCACCGGGATTCGAACTTGCCGGAATCGAGGAAGGCGTCTTCTACGGCGGCGGCTTTGCCCAGCTTGGAAAACAGTTCGGGGGTATGTTCATCATCATCGCATGGACGGTCGTGACGATTGTCATAGCCTTCCTGATACTGAAAAAGACGATCGGCCTCCGCGTCACGGCGGAAGAGGAAATCCTCGGTCTGGACAAGCTGGAGCACGGCCTTGCCTCAAGCTACGCAGGATTCTCCATCCCCTACACGGCGGAGGAAGTCGAGGAAGCCAAGGAAGCCGGAATATCGCTGCCGGGCGGTTCGTCAGTTTCCGTTGCGGAGGCAATCCCCGTCATCAAGGCTTCCAGCGTCGGCAACAAGCTCTCCGAGGTGATCATCATCACCCGGCAGAACAAGTTCGACGCGCTCAAGAAGGCCCTGAACGCGGTCGGAATTACCGGCATGACCGTCAGCAACGTCATGGGCTGCGGCTACCAGAAAGGCGAGAGCGAGTTCTACCGCGGTGCGCCGGTTGACATCCACCTGCTGCCCAAGATCAAGGTCGAGGTGTTCGTGTCCAAGGTTCCGGTCGCCCACGTCATAGAGGCTGCCCGCAAGGCCCTCTACACCGGCCACATCGGCGACGGAAAGATCTTCGTCCTCGGCGTGGAGGACGTGGTCAAGGTCCGCACCGGCGAGAGCGGCTACGACGCGCTCCAGGACAAGGAATAATCGGGATATCCGCCCGGGCCTCAGTATGTGCGGGGCCCGGGTTCATTCATACAGGCGCATGATGGCATCCCGCTCGGCGCTGATGACGGCGGGCTCTGCATTGAGCTGCTTTATGAGCGTCCTGAACTCCGCGTCTGTGTAATCGCGGGGCAGCTTGGTGGCGCACATGTTGAAGTTCTGGTAGAGATAGAGGATTTCCATATCGTATTTGGCGGCGAGGGCGTAGACGTCCTCCTCGTACAGCCCGTCCTGCAGGCTTATCAGCAGGGTGTTGGGGCTGTACTCAGGCTTGCCGGATGTCCGGCCCAGCGGCCTGTCCAGTCCGTCCGTACCGGATGCCTCCGGTTCCTTCCCGCTGGTGCTCGCACAGGAGACAGGCAGGAGGGCGGCGGCAAGGGCAAGGGCGCACAGGGCGGAAAATCTGCATATCGTTCTCATATCTGGTAAAACAAGCACGGCAAAGACAGGTAACGCAGCCGTGAAAGCTTCCCCCTAGCATAAAAAATCGTTTTCTGCTATAGTACTCTCCTAGTATGAGAACTGAAACCTGCAGACATATCTTGGTCCTCAAGCTTGTGGCGGGGGTTTCATTTTTTGTTCATGAATTCACGGGCGAGTCCTCTTAAAGGATCCGCCTTTTTTTTGTCCAATCCACTGGGGGAGTTTATATGAAGCGTACAGACAGCCGGTGTGCAGGCACACCTTCCCGAGTTCCTTCGGAACTCGTAACAATAATTAGGTGAGGAGACGGATATGAAACGAACAGATATAAACAAGGTGTTAATAATCGGGTCAGGGCCCATCGTCATCGGGCAGGCATGCGAGTTCGACTATTCGGGGACCCAGGCGTGCAAGGCCCTCCGCGACCAGGGCTTCAAGATCGTGCTGGTCAACTCCAACCCGGCGACAATCATGACCGACCCGGTCATGGCAGACGCGACTTACATTGAGCCGCTGAACGTGGAGCGGCTTTCCCAGATAATCGAGAAAGAGCGGCCCGACGCGCTGCTCCCCAACCTGGGCGGGCAGACCGGCCTGAACATGGCGATGGAGCTGAACAAGGCGGGCGTGCTGGACAAGTACGGGGTCAAGGTCATCGGCGTAAACCTGGACGCAATTGAGCGCGGCGAGGACCGTGAGGTGTTCAAGGAGACGATGAAGGGCCTCG
>CADBRC010000314.1 GCA_902796985.1 uncultured Spirochaetaceae bacterium | reverse complement strand
TTTGCCTTCTGGCCCCTGTGCATTTACTTCCTTTTCGCTGGTAATGTGAAAGTTCAGGGGGGCATGTCGCTTGCTGCTGCGTTTCTTGCCCTTGCTTCAATCGTCAACGCGTATGTTTTTACCGGAAACTATGGGGATGTGTCGTCAGCCCTTGTCTTTTTGAAGCCCGTCGATTTTAAGACCGTATCCGTCTTCTCTCTGCTCAATCTTTTTTCCCTACTCGCCGTCTTTGTTTTGCTCGGTCTGCTGCTGTTCCGCAAGAAGCTGTCGGGCGCTTTCATGCTGCTGCAAAAGGTCCTGCTGGTCGCCCTGCTTTCTTTCTCCGTTCTCAATGCCGTCAAAATAAGCAGGGAATACGAGAAATTCAAGATAAGCCTGGGGGAGGGGAGGCTGGAATCCGTCCAACCGATTTTCCATCTGTCTAAGAACCATCCCAATGTCGTCCTCATAATGCTGGATAGGGCGCAGCCCCAGTTTGTCTGTGAGATTTTCAAGGAAAAACCGGAGCTGGAGGAAGCTTTCTCAGGATTCACGCTTTATGAAAACGCGGTTTCCTTCAACGCCCACACGCTCGCGGGACTCCCGCCGCTGTTCGGCGGCTATGAATATACCCCCGCCGAGATGAACAGGCGGAGTGACGTGAGTCTTGCCGAAAAAAACAACGAGTCCCAGCTGCTTCTTCCCTGTGTGCTGGAAGAGTCGCTCGGTTTTTCATCCGTCGTAGCCGATCCGCAGTACGGCAACTATTCCCCGTACTGCGACACGTCTTTCATCGAACCGTACGCTCCGGATATACAGGGCTGCAAGACTAAGGAAGTCTACAGCAGTTTCTGGTATCGGGAAAAGAATGTCGGGAATCTTTCTGACCCGCGTACCGACGGACTCAGGCGCAATATTCTCTTTTTCAGTTTTTTCCGGTCTTCTCCGGTCTGTATGAGGAAGGCCGTCTACAAAAGCGGAAGCTACTGGTCGACGGCCCCGGGCAGGGATATCAAGGAATTCATTGACTCTTACTCCGTGCTGGACTACATGAAGGAGCTTACGTCAGTCTCCGACACTGACAGCGGCCGCTATATGAGCATGGTCAACGAAATAACTCATTGCTCCCTCTTTCTGCAGGCCCCGGATTACATTCCGACCGATGAGGTGACGGACAAGGGAAGTTCGGCTTTCAGGGACTTTGACACATACCCCCCGCATGTCGCAGCATTCAGGATGCTGGCCTCCTGGTTCGACTACCTCCGTGCCGAGGGGGTATATGACAACACCCGCATCATCATCGCGTCAGACCATGGCTGTAGAGGGGAAGAGTGGGCGATAGAGGCGGATAAGGAACTGGACGCACGGATTACGGGCGGATATTATAACGGACGCGGGCACTTTCATCCGCTTTTGATGTTTAAGGACTTCGGAAGCGGGGCGGGCTGTGAAGAAAAAACGTTCATCGATGACAGGACGACCTTCATGACGAACGCGGACGCGCCGGCCCTGCTTCTAGGCGGTCTGGTGGAAGCCCCGGTCAATCCTTTCACGGGTAAAGCTATCCCGACTGACACTCGCCCCCTCAAGGAGGACGGGGTCATAATCTCGGCTAATGACGGCCACCGCCCCGCCGACCACGGCAGATACCGCTACAGCGTAAAGGACGGCGAGTGGTGGCTCGTCAGGGACTCCGTGTTCTCCGCATCCACCTGGACCCAAGTGGATCCGCCGGAAGGGACGAAGTAGGACTGCCTGGTGCGGGCAGCCTGACGGCCGTGCACAGAAAGCCTGTGGCTGTCCTGCTGTCTTCCCGACTAGCGGAGGTCGGGCGTTTTTACCTGGTCCTGATCGGTGTAGGTGCGGTTTTCGCCGCCCATCGACCAGATGAAGGTGTAGTTCTTGGTACCGCAGCCTGAGTGGATGGACCAGCTGGGGTTGATGACTGCCTCCTCGTTGTGCATGATGATATGCCTCGTTTGTTGCGGCTCGCCCATGAAGTGGAAGACTGCCTGATCCGGCTCGATGTCAAAATAGAAGTAGACCTCCATACGGCGCTCATGCGTGTGTGCGGGCATCGTGTTCCAGACAGAGCCTTCCTCCAGATGGGTCAGGCCCATCGACAGCTGGCAGGTGTCCAGTACGTCCGGGTGGATGTACTGGTTTATCGTCCGCTCGTTGCTTTCCGCGAGGCATCC
>CADBRC010000313.1 GCA_902796985.1 uncultured Spirochaetaceae bacterium | reverse complement strand
CCGTAAATACGGTCTCACCTGCCCATTCATCTACCTGCTCATCGTACTTTGATTGTCCGATGCCGCGCAGGAACCAGCCGTCACCGAAGAGGTTATCGTTAGTCCAGTCCGTTGCCCATGCACCTACTGTTGACATTGCAATGTAGTACACGAACCACATTATGACGGCAAAGATCGGGAGCGCCAGGATCCTGTTGGTTACGATCCTGTCGATCTTGTCCGATGTTGTTGCCGAAGCCTTGGACTTCTTTTTGTAGCAGCTCTTGATGATGGATGCTATGTAGATATATCTCTCATTTGTGATGATGGACTCAGAATCATCATCCAGCTCTTTCTCAGCTGCCTGAATATCCTTCTCGATATGTTCCATCTTTTCCTTGGATATGCCGAGCTTGGCGATCACCTTCTCATCTCTTTCGAAGATCTTGATGGCGTACCATCTCTGTTTATCCTGATCCATATCGTGAATGGCTGCTTCCTCGATGTGTGCCAGAGCGTGCTCGACCGCACCTGAGAAAACATGTGCAGGTACTGTCTTCGTATTCTTTGCAGCATCGATGGCAGCTTCTGCAGCCTCCATTATTCCCGTTCCCTTTAATGCTGAAATGGAAACAACTTTGCATCCCATCTGCTCAGAGAGCATCTTGAGGTCGATCTTGTCTCCATTCTTCTCGATGATATCCATCATGTTAACGGCCATGACTACGGGAATGCCGAGCTCTGTCAGCTGTGTAGTCAGGTAGAGGTTACGCTCCAGGTTGGTTCCGTCAACGATGTTCAGGATAGCGTCAGGCCGCTCCTTGACGAGGTAGTCGCGGGAGACGACCTCCTCCAGCGTATAAGGGGAAAGGGAGTAGATGCCGGGAAGGTCCGTGATTACGACCTCGCCGTTATGCCCCTTGAGCTTTCCTTCCTTTTTCTCCACCGTTACTCCGGGCCAGTTGCCGACGAACTGGTTGGAGCCCGTCAGGGCATTGAAGAGCGTGGTCTTTCCTGCGTTCGGGTTTCCTGCGAGAGCTATTTTTATCATCTTATTTAACCTCCACCATCTCGGCATCCGCCTTGCGGACGGACAGCTCGTAGCCGCGCACCGTGACTTCCACCGGGTCTCCCAGGGGGGCGACCTTGCGGACATAAATCTCCGTCCCCTTCGTTATCCCCATGTCCATGATGCGCCGCTTGACGGCACCCTCCCCTGTGATTTTCTGGACAGTCACCGTCTGCCCGGTCTTTACCTCTTTCAGAGTCATATTCTCATTCTCCTCACGTCGGATATATAGAATCCCCATATTTTTGTTAGTAAAACAAATGTTTGATTAGTGTATAGTAACGCATATTTGTTATAAGTGCAAGTGGTAAGCGATATAAAATTTCAGCCGGAATCATGAAAAAAAGAAGCCCCGCCCTATGACCTTCAGGACGGGGGTGGGAATGAGGGAAGGGTCGGCCCCGTGCTTTCTGTGTGGTATGCCCGCCCCGGGGCTAAGGCACTATCCTGCCCATGCCGGACAGCATCTCCCTGTCGCTCCGTATCGTGGAGCCGGACGTGGTGAGCATGTTGCCGGTTATAGTCGCGCTGGCCCCGCCCGCGAAGGCATCCCTGCCGTTCTGGGAAAGGAGCATCCTTCCCGCCCCGAGCCGTATTCCGACCGTGGGGTTGATGTAGCGGAAGATAGCCAGCGTCCTCAATATCTCGTCCTGCGTCAGCCGGGGCAGGCCAGCCAGGGGAGTCCCGGGGATGGGGATGAGGCTGTTGATCGGTATGGAGCAGACCCCGAGCTCGGATAGCTCCAGGGCCATGTCTATCCTGTCGTCCATCGTCTCGCCCATGCCTATGATTCCGCCGGAGCACACGTCCAGCCCCGCGGCCTTGGCCCTCCGTATGTTCGCAAGCTTGTCGTCAAAGCTGTGCGACGTGCAGATGGAGGGAAAGAAGCGCCTGGATGTCTCTATGTTGTTGTGGTAGCTTGTGACTCCGGCCTCGCGGAGCCTCTCGAACTGCCCGGAAGTCAGGAAGCCCAGCGAGGCGCAGAGGGAAATCCTGAGCTTCCCGCGCAGCTTCCTGTAGGTCTCAAGGATTCTCTCGAAGTCCTCATTGGAGGGGCTTCGTCCCGATATGACGATAGCGAAGCGGTCCACGCCCTCATTCTCGTTGGACTTCGCCTCCCTGTAAATCCTGTCAAAGTCATACAGCCCGTGGACATCGCAGGCCGTGTGGTTGTGGGCGGACTGGGCGCAGAAGGCGCAGTTCTCCCCGCAGTTGCCGCTCTTGCCGGAGATGATCGTGCAGAGGTCAACCCTGTCGCCCTTGAAATGCTTCCTGAGCCTGTCGGCCCCCTCGGTCAGGGCCTTCAGGTCGCAGCTCTTGAAAAAGCTGAGATCGTCGCTCCTGCCGAGCCTTCTGCCGCCGATTATCTCCTCGGCAAGCCCGGCCAAATCCTGAGTGTCCTGCCCTGTCATTTGCCGGCCTCCTGTGTTTTTGTTGTCCTTACGGAAAGGAGGGAGAGGACGAGCGACAGGCCCATCCCGATCAGGGTCAGGTACTGCATGGCCCCGGCGGGGACGCCCAGAGCCTGCAGGGGAGCCGGGAAGTATGTCCCTGCCAGGCCGAACAGGCCGCCCGTCGCCACGGCACAGAGCCACAGCCCCTTCCTGACCCCCCGGCGGGAATGTGCGAATATTGCGACGGCGAGCGGGAAGATGACCCCCGGCGTGTATACCGAATACGCCCCGGTAAGGAGTCCCAGTATGTCACCCTTGCCAAGCAGGGCGAGCGCGAGGGCGAGCAGGCCCATCACGAGCACCGTGATTCTTACGGGAGCCACGCTTTTTTTCCTGAGGATGTCGTTCACGAAGATGCTGGATGCGTTTATGATGCAGGTGTCCGTCGAGGACAGGATGGCTGAAAGCAAGGCGAACAGCAGGATGACGGCGAGCGGCCTGGGGAGGAGCGAGACCGCATACAGCAGGGCGGACTTTCCCGCAAGCTCCTCCGGCGCGACGTTGACGCGGAGCCACATGCCGGTCATCGTGATGAGGAAGGCGAAGGCGAGCAGGACAAGGCCCGCGATGAGCGCGGACTGCCTGGCCGTCCGTCCGTCCCTGGAGATGAAGTTCCGGGACATGATGTCCGGTCCCAGGAAGTAGACCCCCCCTATGACAAAGAACTGCATGAAAAGATTGGACGGCCCGTAGGAGGCGTTAAGAAGCTCCACGCCCTGCGCGATTCCCGCCGTGTCCCCTCCCTTCACGAGGTACAGGAAGCCCGCGCACAGGACGATTCCCGCGAGTATGATGGCGAGCTGAATCTTGTCGGTCCTGACCACGGACATCTGGCCGCCTGTCATCGTGTAGGCTATGACGATGAGGGAGACGGCGGCGAACGCCAGCCTGCTG
>CADBRC010000312.1 GCA_902796985.1 uncultured Spirochaetaceae bacterium | reverse complement strand
TCTTTATACATGCATCCAATGCCGTCATGTACTCCTCCTTCCAGTCCGAGTCCTTCCCAAGCTCCCTCACTACCTTGGGGTCACTACTCCCTGAGATGAATTTACACCAGTTGGCAGCCCTTTTCAAGCAGGTGCGCAGCGCGGTGCCTTATATGGGGAGGGGCCTCACTTTCACAGGTAGCCCCCGGAAAGGAGACAAGGCCGTTCTATATATGCGCGGCCTTTTTGTACAGCGCGGCGTATGCTCCTGACGGCAGGATTCTGTATGCCAGACGGACAAGCAGGTACATCACGAAGGAAGAAAATGATACCGGCTCCTCCTGCCAGTCGCCCTTGAAAGGTGTCCGTGCGAGGCATTCCAGCCAGAGCTTCCGGTAGGGCTGGGTGGCGTGGACATGCCACGGCGGAATGAAGTTGTTGCCCCCGATCATGTGTATGAAAGAGGGGGCCTCGCGGGAGGCCTCATACTCCTCCCTTGTGTAGACGCTGTTGTCACCGAACAGCTTGCAGAACAAATCGTAGCGGTACAGGTGCAGGGCAGGCAGGAAGTTGTACCTGGGCGGAATGGTCAGGATGAAGTCCGGGTGCTTGTAGCAGAGCATCGTCAGCAGGGCCTGGTCGCCGGTTATGCGGACGCGGCCCCCTTCCTGCCCTTTCACGGCCTCAAGCTCCCCGAAGAGGAGCTTCTCAATCCCCGCCTTACGCCAGAGGCCGATGTTGATCGCGACGAAGCCCGAATTCCAGTCCGCAAAGTGCTCCCGGGCGAGCAGGGAATAACAGCGGAACGGCTCCCTGACCATCGCGAGGATTTTGCCGCTGTCCAAGAGAGAATCCACCGCCTCCATGACCGGCCCCTGCACGTAGGTATCCGCGTCGCAGATAAGACAGACGGTATCATCGGGGTAGTCTTTGAGCACGTTGTCCAGATCAAAGAACTTGTAGCAGGAATAGTTGCCCCGGAACTCCAAAAAGCCTTTCGCCTTCAGGCGTTCCACCAGTTCCCGTCCGTCCTGAAATTTCAGGGCGAAGCCGGGACAGGCAGCGACCATGCCGGAAAGGCGGTTCTTTGTCTCATCGCTTATGTCCGCGGACTGGATGATGATGTCCACATCCCTGCCGCAGTCCCTGTGGGCCTCAAGCAGGCTCTGCAGGGCGACGGCGAGTTTGACCCGGTAGGACTCGGTTATGCTGTACAGTATTACGGTTTTCATCTTCGACGCCTGTGATTTGTCCAAATGGATTTACAAAAAAAGGGGCAAGGCCGCCCTCCAGAGGTAAAGCAGCCCTGCCCTTTTTCAAGCTTCTGTCAAACTCAGCTGCCGTAGGTGGCGATGAAGACACCTGCGGCGATTGCCGTTCCGATAACGCCGGAGACGTTCGGTCCCATCGCGTTCATCAGCAGGAAGTTGGACGGGTCTTCCGCCTGTCCCACCTTGTTGGCGACGCGGGCCGCCATAGGAACGGCGGAGACACCGGCAGAACCGATGAGCGGGTTGATCTTCTTGCCCTTGGGCAGGAAGAGGTTCATCAGCTTGGCCATCAGAAGACCGGCAGAAGTCGCGACCGCGAATGCGACGAGCCCCAGGATGATGATTCCCACGGAGTTCGCGTTGATGATTTTCTCCGGGGTCATCTGGCTTCCGACTCCGAGCGAGAGCAGGATGGACACGATGTTCATCAGCTCGTTCTCCATCGTCTTGGAAAGGCGCTGCACGCAGCCGACCTCATGGACGAAGTTGCCGAAGGCAAGCATTCCGATAAGGGGAGCTGCCGGGGGCAGAAGGAGGATTGTCAGCACCAGCAGCAGCATGGGGAAGAGGACGCGCTCGGTCTTGGAGACGGGGCGCAGCTGATCCATGTGGATGAGCCGTTCCTTCTTGGTCGTCAGCGCCTTCATGATCGGCGGCTGAATCATCGGGACGAGGGCCACGTATGAGTAGGCCGCAACCGCGATGACCGCCATCAGCTCAGGGGCAAGCTTTCCGGACACGTAGATGGAAGTAGGACCGTCAGCACCACCGATAATCGCGATGGCACCGGCCTGCATCATGTTGTAGTCGATTCCGGGAATGAGGTTCATCAAGGACACGCCGAAGAGGGTGAAGAATACGCCGAACTGGGCGGCTCCACCGAGGATGGCGGTCTTGGGGTTTGCGATAAGCGGGCCGAAGTCCGTCATCGCACCGATTCCCATGAAAATCAGCATGGGGAAGAACTCGTTGCCGACTCCCGCGCTGTAGATGATGTGGAGCATGCCGTCCGGGGCATTCCCCATCCCTGCACCGGGAATGTTGACGAGTATCGTACCGAATCCAATCGGAATCAAAAGGAGCGGCTCGAAGCCCTTGGCCGCACCGAGGTAGACGATGAGGAAGCCCACCGCTATCATCAACAGGTACTGCCAGCCGGGAGCGGTCTCTGCAAAGGCAGACGTGTTGTGGGCACCTGCTTCCTTTGCAGCCTCCTCGGCCTTCTCCTGCGCGATTTCCTCGGCAGTCTGCTGGTGAATCATCTTGTAGATTCCCGTGGACTTGCCGATGTTCGTCAGGAACTTGCTGACGGAGATGTCCTTGGAGTGGCCCCAGTTCTCCGTTCCCTTGATAATCTTGTTCATGCCGGTTCCCTCCTGCACGACGGCAGGAGCAGAATCCTGGGCAAGCACCTTCGTCCCGATTGAGACGACGGATGCCATAGCCATTATGGCCAGCATGACAAGGGCGATTTTCGTATTGTTCGCTTTCCTGTTCAGAGGCATATAATATCCTTAGTTAATCTGTGCAACGGCCTGACCGTTCTTGAGCTGCGTTCCCGCCGTAGCAAGGAAGTGCACCTTTCCGGCTGCAGGAGCCTTAATCTCAAGCTCCATCTTCATGGACTCGATGATGACCACGGTGTCGCCCTTGTTCACCTGCTCGCCCTCGTTCTTGGCAGCGCGGAGGAAGGTTCCCGCAACAGGTGCGTTCACCATCGTACCTCCGGCGGGTGCCGCGGGTGCCGGAGCGGGAGCGGCCGCAGGCGCCGGAGCAGCCGTAGGCACCGGAGTCTGAACAACGACACCGCCGATGTTGGCGAGGACCTCGCCGTTCTTGACCTGGGAACCGGGTGCGACGATGTAAGAGACCGTTCCGGACTCGGGAGCCTTGACCTCAAGCTCCATCTTCATGGACTCAAGGACGATGATTGTCTGTCCCTTGTTCACGTGGTCGCCGTTCTTGCAGCTCTGGCGGAGCAGGGTTCCCGCGACGGGAGCCTTGACCTCTGCCCCGCCGGTAGCGACGGGGGCGGCAGCGGCAGCTCCGGCAGTTCCCTCGGCGACGTTGACGTTATATGCGGTTCCGTTGACGGTGATGGAGCTTCCGTTCGTCGTGACCGCATAAGCAGTTCCGTTGACCGTGACCGTGTAGCTTCCGCTGGCGGAGCCGGAAGAAGCGGCCTTGGGGGTCTCCTTGAGGGCAAAGGCCTCCTCTGCCTTGACCGGGCCCTTGGCGCGCTCGGCAAAGAACTTGGGGGCGACGTTCGGGAACATCGCGTAGGTCAGCGTGTCCTCGTCAGAACCGTTTCCGCCGTTCTTCTTGGACTCCTCCACCATCTTGTCCCACTCGGGCTCAATCTTGTCAGCGGGGCGGCAGGTGAGGACAGCGTCCATCTTGTTCTGCTCCAGGGCCTTCTTGACCAGGTCGGCGTTGGCCTCGGCGGGGAGCTTTCCGAAGCGGCCCGTGATGAGGTTGCGGAAGTCCTGTGTCATGTTGACGTAGCGGCCCATCAGGACGTTCATGACGGCCTGGGTTCCGACAATCTGGCTGGTCGGCGTAACGAGGGGAACGTAGCCCGCATCCTTGTG
>CADBRC010000311.1 GCA_902796985.1 uncultured Spirochaetaceae bacterium | reverse complement strand
TCAAGGACTGCGCCTCCGTGGCGGGCTTTGCCGTCCCGGCCGGTGTTTCCGGCGTGGACGCAGCGTTTTTCATGGAAGAGCTTTCTGCCAAACATCCGCAGTACGTGTTCTTCAGTGGGGATGCCTCTCTGCTTAAGGAATCGGAAATGGTCAAGCTCTCTCTCTAAAAACTCCAATATCTACATTAGCTTCAACAAAAGCCCCGTTTGCGGGGCTTTCTTTTAAAAAACGGTAAGAAAACGCATATTTTTCAAATATCTGCTTGAACAATTCTTTTCTTTGTGTAACAATCACTCCCATAAAGTGTTTTGGCCCGGAATGCGGCGAGTGTGTGATGATTGAATGACCGTGGAGACGTTGGTCATTCTCTGAGCTGCAGTCGGGTAAAAGAGAGGCGTATATGAACAGTGAAAAAAGTAACCTGCTGAAGATGGCCGCCGGTACTATAGCCACGACCCTGTTTTTTGTGGCTATGGGTCTGTTTGTTTCCGTATATCTTCCTGAAGGGAGCGAGGGCGTTCCGGGCAAGGAAATTCAGTCAGCCTGTGAGTCTTCTGTTTCGGTCGGCGAGGTTCTTGCCGCTGCCGTCGAGCAGGAGGAGACGGAGGATGCTGCCCTTGAGCTGCATCTGGATGCCGTCAAGGGTGAGGAGCTTGGATTCATGCCCGATGCTGCCGAGACTGATGTTGGCGGCGGCATGGACTTCGTAAGCTACGAGCCTGTCGATGATACTGAGCTTTCCCTGTACCGCAATCAGGACACGAGAAGTTATGTTGAGTGGTTCTACACCCAGGTGACGGGCAGCCGCGAAATTGCCCTCGCAGTGCTTGACGCGGCCTCACAGTTCAATGTCTCACCTTCGCTTGCCTTTGCCCTTGCCTATACCGAGAGCAAGTACAAGCCGGATGCAACGCATACGAACGTGAACGGCAGCATTGACCGCGGACTCTTCCAGCTTAACAGCTATTCCTTCCCCAATCTGACTGAGGATCAGTTCTTTGATGCGGCGACCTCCGCTTACTACGGGATGTCCCATCTGAGCTACTGCCTGGAGGTTTCCAGCACCCAGATTGCGGGCCTCGCTAAGTACAACGCGGGCCGCGGCAAGGTAGAGGGTGACAGGACCCCCCAGTCTACGCTCAATTACATCGCCAAGATTTTGGATTATCAGAAGAAGCTGGACAGCAACTTTTCCACGGAGATTCTTGCCTTCTATTCAGACGGCAACGGCTGGTCCACCGGCCGCTATCTGGCGAAGTACTAGAGCTTCCTGCATTTTTTCCATATACTGATGTATATGGAAGGAAACAAGTTCAGCTACTGCCCCCAGTGCGGCGGCAGGAATATAGAGACACACCGGGGCGGTTACAAGTGGGTTTGTCCCGACTGCGGCTTCGACCTCTACTGCAATGTTGCAAGCGCGGTGGGGCTGGTAATCGCCGGTCCCGGAGGTAAAATCCTCTTCGAGAGGCGGGCAAAGGAACCGAGCAAGGGCAAGCTGGCCCTGCCGGGCGGCTTCACGACGATGGACGAAAGTGCGGAAGAGTCCGCTGCCCGCGAGTGCCTTGAGGAGACGGGGGTAACTCCCCGGAATATCCGCTACCTCTGTTCCTTTCCCAATGACTATCTTTATAAGGGAATCCATTACAAGACATGTGATCTCTTCTTTACTGCCGAGATTGATGCCGGTATGGAGCTCCGTGCCCAGGAGCAGGAGGTCGCGGCCTTCGAGTGGATTGCCGTACGGAGCCACGAGGACGTAGACGCTCTGGACTTGGGCTTCCCCTCCGCGAGGAATACGCTCCATAAGTGGGTTGAGGAAGTACTAAGGCTGCCCCGCTGATTTTCCGAAAACAGAAATAGGGGATTATGTATATGAAGTTTTCAAAGAGGCAGGCTGTCCTTGCCTGTGTGTTGCTTCCTTCACTTGTGTTCGCAAAGCCGAAGACGAAAAATAAACGCTCCATTTTTTCCATTCCGTCCAATGTTCCTGTTCAGGAGACGGAGCTGGCTGTAGAGGAAACCGCAGCGGAACCTGAAGAGATCATCGAGATTGCGATTCATCTTCCGTCAGCTGATGAGGACGGTCTGCTTGCGGGCGAAGCCCCCCTGCTGGAAGAATCCCCCGCCATCGACCTGGACTGGAAGGGAGAGGTCATCGAATATTCTGCCGGGGAGCTTCCAGAACGCAAGATACTGGACATCTGGGGCGCGGACCATCCTTCCGCCGTCAAATACCGGGACCGCTATGTCAACGGGCAGAACAAGAAATGGCTCATCGAGTCGCTGGAGCGTTCCGTCCCCTACCGCCCCTACATCGTTCAGAAGCTCAAGGAAGCGGGCCTGCCTCTCCTCCTTCAGTACCTCCCCATAGTAGAGTCCTATTACAACCCCTACGCGGTCTCATACGCCGGTGCGACGGGAATCTGGCAGTTCATGACGAATTCGATGGGAAGCCGCCTGTCCAAGAACACCTGGTACGATGACAGGCGCGATCCCTGGAAAAGCACCGACGCAGCGGTCGCCAAGCTGGCCGAGAACTACAACTACTTCGGTGACTGGGCCATTGCCATCGCAGCCTACAACTGCGGGGTCGGCGCAATGAACAAGGTCGTGAAGAAGAACAAGGACAAGGACTTTTGGTACCTTGCTGAGCAGAAACTCATCCCCGCGCAGTCCGTCGAGTACGTGCCCAAGCTGCTCGCAATTGCCGACCTGATAGAGAACGCCGACTACTACGGGGTCACGGACATTGCCGAGGCCGCGGCGATGGCGGACATGGACCGGGTGGCGGAGTTCGACTACCTTCATACCAAGAAGATGTACAGTCTGGAGCAGATAGCTTCCGTTACCGGGCTGGAGCATTCTGTTGTCCGCTCGCTGAACCCGTCGCTTCTCCGCAGCTGCACCCCCGCACGCGAGGAGTTTTCCGTCCGTCTGCCAGCAGGAACGCTGACTGAGGAAGTCACCGAGGAGTCACTGAACACCGCGCTCGCCGCCCTTGGCACCCCTGCCGACGCAATCGTCTATACGGTCAAGGAGGGCGACACCCTCTGGGGCATCAGCCGCCGCTACAGCCTGTCCGTCAAGGACATCTGCGATGCCAACGATATACGCGAGAAGTCCGTCCTGAGCATAAAGCAGAAGCTCATCATCCCGATATTCGACTGAGATTCTGCAATTGACGATATTTCCTTTTCCGTATAGAATGGAACAATGAACATTGTTCTGGGGGTGTCGGCCTCAACTGGAATCGGGATAGGAAAGGCTTTTGTCCTGCCCGAGGCCCAGGAAAGGATAATTCCGAGGCGGGCGATAGAAGAAAAAGAGATAGAGGGCGGCTGGGCCCGCTTCACCGATGCATGCTCGCAGGTGGAGGCGCAGATTGACGCGCAGCTGTCCGCGCTTCCCAAGGACAGCCTGCAGCACGTTCTGTTCGAGACCTACCAGCTCATGCTTGCCGACCCCGTGTTCACGCAGGAGCTCCGCGAGCTGTTCATCGCCGAACACATCAACATTGAATACGCACTGGAAAAGAAAATCCTGGAGTATGCCGACCGCCTCCGCAACAGCGGCAACGATTACCTCTCTGAGCGGGCCCAGGACATAGAGGACGTGTTCGGCAAGGTGCAGGACTGTCTGGTTGGCTATCATCCCTTTAACATCGAGGAAGTTCCCGACAACGTCGTCCTCGTTGCTTCGTCGATACGGCCGAGCGACACTTTCATCCTGAACAAGCGCAAGATTCTCGGCCTCGCCCTGACTGAGGGCGGAACTTCCAGCCACGTTGCAATCCTTGCCCGCAGCTTCGGCATTCCTGCCGTCGTCGGCCTGGAGAAGGTTGCCGAACAGGTCAGCTCCGGCGAAGACGTGATTGTGGACGGCATCCTCGGCGAGGTGGTCATCAGCCCGGACGCGCAGGCAGTCGCCGACTACAACAAGAGGGTCGAGAAGGAGAACGCCTACCTCCGCGTCCTTGCCGAATTCCGCGACAAGGAGGCGAGGACCAAAGACGGTACGCTTTTCAAGCTGATGGCCAACATCGGCACCCCGGAGGAGGCAGATACCGCGCTCGCCGAGGGGGCTGACGGAATCGGCCTCTTCCGTACTGAGTTCCTCTTCATGAACGCCCTGTCGATGATAGGCGGGGCGGGCAGCATTCCCACATCGAATTCCGTCACCGAGGATGCACAGTTCGAGGCATACAAATACGTCCTCCAGAAGATGGGCGACCGGCCCGTCACGATACGGACCCTGGACGCGGGCGGTGACAAGCTGATTGACATGAAGAACATGCCCGACATCCACGAGCATAACCCCCTGATGGGTCTCAGGGCAATCCGCCTGTCCCTTTACTACCCGCAGGTGTTCCGCACCCAGCTCAGGGCCCTGTACCGGGCGAGCATCTACGGTAACCTCCGCATCATGCTCCCTCTGATTACCGATGTGGCGCAGGTGGACACCATAAAGGGAATCGCCCGGGGCGTGCAGCTGAGCCTGAAGGAAGAAGGCATTCCCTTCCGCGAGGACGTTCCCATCGGCATCATGGTGGAGACCGCTGCCGCAGCGATTACTTCGGACTGCCTTGCCAAGAATTCCGCATTCTTCTCGATCGGGACGAATGACCTTATCCAGTACACGCTCGGAATAGACCGCGAGAACCCCACCGTCGCCCCCCTCTACAACGAGTACAACCTTGCGGTCATCCGCCTCCTGCACCTGATTATCCACAACTCGTGGAAGTACGACGTGCCGCTTTCCGTCTGCGGGGAGATGGCGGGCCGCAAGGAGAGCGCGATAATCCTCGCGGGCATGGGCATACGGACGCTGAGCATGGCCCCCCGGCAGATACCGGTCATCAAGTCCACGCTTGCAAGCTTCTCCATAAAGGAGCTGGAGAACATCTCCAGCAGGGCAGTCCTCTGAATGAACAGAAGGATCCTGCTTTTCGTGACGGGCCTGTTCCTCATTGCGGGCCTGCTTCCTGCGGCTGCTTCCAAGCCCAACCGAAGGCTGTATCCGTTCAACGAGCTTATCAGCGATGATGACCTTGTGAAGCTGGAGGCGGGCGAAATCGTCATCCGCAACATCAAGGACAGGAAGAACATGTGCATGCGGAAAGGGATAGGTGACTATTCGGATGAAATCCTCGACATGTTCACGGAGCTGAACCCGGGCTACCTTGCGGAAATCCTCTATATATTCCCCGAGGAAGGGAACAGCGCTGAGTCCATAATTTCCCAGGCCGATGCACTTTTCTCCGACTGGCCCCTCTACAAGGAAGTCATCTATACGGATGAGGATACGGGCAAGAGCAAGCCCCTCTTTCCCGAGGCAGAACTGGTCAAACGGACCGACCGTTACCGCTGGAAGTCCATTTGGACTCACGTCAAGATGGACTTCCTTGCCCCCTACGACACCGAGCTCATCATCAAGACGACCGACGACACCTTCTTCTTCAGCCAGATAAACCAGGAGGCGATGAAGTACAAGTTCGTCACTGCCGTCAAACCCAAGAACATGCAGGCTGCCATCTGCTGCTTCAAATTCCGGGGCAACTGGATCGTTTACGCGCTGGGCGGGGTGAAGGCCCCTAAGATCCCCTTCATACGCAACAAGATAGACCATCAGTTCATTGGCCGCATCGAGGACTTCACTGTCTTTTACATAAACCGCTTCGACATAAAGAGGTAATCGTATGATGAATCCAAACGCCCTGCTCCTGTGCGGGATTGTCTTTCTCGTCGTCGGCCTCCTCTTCGCGGGGGCGGGCTTCTGGCTCAGGCTGCCCTCGTCCGTACAGAAAGCCCCCATCAGCAAAGTTGCGGGAACTATCTTCTATATAATGGGTTCCCTGACAGCCATAAGCGGTCTGTTCGCCATAGCCTTTCACGGCAGCGCCCGGAAGACTACCGTGGAGCTGTGCCTGCTGATATATCTGGCCGTCGTCATCGTCCTGCTCGTCGTGTTCACCTGGCTGGTAAAGCTTCCGAATTCCCGTTAGCCGCCGGCCGTTCCCGGAATTTGATGTCCCCGAATTTAATTGAAAGCCGGGCGTTTATGCGGTATAATGATTCTACAAACAACCGTGACCGTTGTTTGTAGGATGTTTTTATGAAAAAAGCAAAAGCCCTTGTCTCTGCCGTCCTGGTGTTCCTGTTCATACCCGCCATGCTCTCTTCCTGTTTCCTTTCCCGAAAAGAGCTCGTCATGGCGACGGGTGGTGCGAGCGGAACTTACTATCCCCTCGGGGCTGCCATAGCCGGCATCTGGAATGACGGTCTGGACGGCGTGGACGTGAAGGTGTTGACGACCGGGGCTTCTGTGGAGAACATCAGGCTGCTGGCCAAGGGCGAGGCGCAGGTCGCCATAGTCCAGAACGACGTACTTGACTATGCCTGGAACGGGACGGATTTATTTGAGGGGGATAAAATCGAAGGCATACAGGCAATCGGAACCCTCTACCCCGAGGTCATACAGATAGCTGCGTCTTCGGCAAGCGGCATAACGGATATCGGCGGCTTGCGGGGCAGGAAGGTCTCCGTCGGCGACCAGGGCTCCGGCGTGGAGCTGAACGCCAAGCAGATTCTGGAAGGTTACGGCCTGTCATTCGGGGATATAGACAAAAGCAACCTCTCCTTCAAGGACAGCGC
>CADBRC010000310.1 GCA_902796985.1 uncultured Spirochaetaceae bacterium | reverse complement strand
CCGGAATTCCCGGAATCTTTTGCCAGGACCAGGAACTCGTTGTGCAGCCAGTAGTTGACCCACTTTTTGCCGGTTGCCCCTTCGCTCTGGGCTATCTCATTGGTATGGTGGATGGGGATGTGGTCAATGCCGCCCGTGTGGATGTCAAAGTGCTCGCCCAGGTATTTCATGCTCATTGCCGAGCACTCGATGTGCCAGCCGGGGTAGCCCCGTCCCCAGGGAGAGTCCCAGGTCATCGCCTGGTTCTCAAACTTGCTCTTGGTGAACCAGAGCACGAAGTCGTAGGGACTGCGCTTGTTCTGGTCTATGTCAATCCGCGCCCCAGCCTTGAGCTTGTCCATGTCCAGTCCGGCGAGGTCGCCGTAATGGGAATAGGTGGACACGTCGTAGTAAAGGTTTCCGCCCGCCATGTAGGTGTGGCCGTTCGCCTCTATCCGCTTGATGAGATCTATCATCTCCTGCACATGGTCGGTCGCCTTGCAGATGACGTCGGGACGGATGATGTTCATGCTGTCAATGTCGCTCAGGAATGCATCGGTATAGAACTTGGCGACTTCCAGGACGCTTTCGTGCCGTTCCTGGGCGGTCTTGAGCATCTTGTCCTCGCCCGTGTCCGAGTCCCCGGTCAGGTGGCCTATGTCCGTGATGTTCATCACGTGCTTCTTGTCATAGCCCAGGAAGGTCAGCGTCCTGTCCAGCGTATCCAGAAAGACGTAAGCGCGGAGGTTGCCGATATGGGCATAGTTATAGACCGTGGGGCCGCAGCCGTAGAATCCGGCGAAGCCTTCCGTAATGGGGACGAATTCCTGCATCGTCCGTCCCATCGTGTTGAAAAGACGCAAAGCCATCTTTCTGTTCCTTTTATTCCCTGCTAGATGCTTTTGCCCGTAGACGCGGATGATCCGTCGTTATAGGCTTCCAGAACGACCTTGAGTTCGACGTACTTACCCTCGCGCCAGACCGTGACGGTCACGGTGTCGCCGGGCTTCTTGTCCTCCAGCGCGCTGTAGTAGTCCGCAAGCTTGGAGACGGCAATTCCGTTTATCTTGGTGATGACGTCGCCACCCAGGTAAATCGTCGTCGTGTTCCAGCGGCCGTACTGGACAGCCTTGCTGCCGCCCCGCAAGCCGGCCTTCTCCGCTTCACTGCCTCTGGCAACCCGGCTGACTATCATGCCGGTGCTGACTCCGTAACCTGCGTAGCTCGCTATGCGGGCGGTGTTCTGGATGAGGGAGAGCTGCATTACGCCGCGGTTGACCTTGCCGTACTTCATCAGGTCGTTGACGACGCGGCGGGCGGTGGACGCCGGGATGGCAAATCCCACACCGCTGGAGGAACCCGAGTTGGAGTAGATTATCGTGTTGATTCCTATCATGCGCCCCTGGCTGTCCAGGAGGGGACCGCCGGAGTTGCCCGGGTTAATCGCCGCATCGGTCTGTATCATGTCACGGATGATGACATTGTCGCTTTCCTGAATCGGGCGGCCCAGGCCGGAGATGATTCCCGTCGTCATCGTCCGCTCAAGGGCGAAGGGGTTTCCGATGGCGATGACCTTCTGGCCTACCTTGAGGCTCGTGCTGTCGCCGAAGGAGATTGTCTTGAGCTCCACGTTTTCCGGCGGGTCGAACTTGAGCACGGCGATGTCGCACTCCTTGTCCTGTCCGACGACGCGGCCTTCGTAGCTGGTGCCGTCGGCAAGCGAGATGTTTATGGTAGAGGCGTTCTCTATGACGTGGACGTTGGTGACGACGTAGCCCCTCTTGTCGATGATGGAACCGGACCCGGAACCGGACGACGTAACGACCGGCTCATAGAACCAGTTGTAGCCCATGACCTGGGTCGTGATGTTGACGACTGCCTCGTTGCATTTCTCGTAGACCGAGATGTTCTGCAGTTCGTCCTGGGTGTAGTCCTTGCTGCTTCCTGCTACCTGCAGGACGGGGCTGTTGGTCTCCAGGACGAACTCTGCCCCCGAAACGTCGTCTATGTCTATCTCGCTCCCGAGGGCATCAATCTCCGTTACGGAGGAAGCCGGTTCCGCTCCCCCCGTAAGGGTGTCCGCAGGGCCGGATACGCGGACGGCTTTGTTTATGAACGCCACGAACGCGGCGGAGATAACCGCCGAGATGACGGCGGTTATTAAGATATGCTTGAAAGAATACAGTCTCATATCCTACAGTATAACGAGAATGGGAGTGCCTTGCAATAATAGCCTGCTAGAACGCTGCCGTGCAGGATATGGGCAGGTGGTCGGAGTAGCCCTGTCCGTTCCAGACTTTGTACTTCCTGGGGATTTTCGTATCCTCATGACACCAGGGGCCTCCGGTTTCGGGCCTGAAGTCCTCCAGTTCCAGTCTGCCTGCACAGAGAAAGCCGTCTATCCGCGACCATTCTTCCTTATAATAATAGCTCCCCGGGCCGTCCGGCTTACCGTTCGCCGGGAACCATGGGCTTTGTACGGCAAGCTTCTTTTTCCCGGAGCGGAGGATTACGATCCCGCCGTCTCCTCCCGCGAACTCCTGTATGTCCCGGTTGAAGTCCCCGCAGGCGACGGCCGGCATGCTGCCGAGCTTTTCCATCTGGTCTGTGAGCAGGGCCTCCTGTGCGGTCCGCCAGACTTCGCTCTCTCCGGCGCCTCCGGACATGCTCTTCCAGTGGTTGACCAGGAGGGTGAGGCTCCTTCCGTTTTTCATGATGCGGACCTGCATCAGGGGGCGGAGGGAGGGGCTTTTGCGGAAAGATGCCGTACCTGAGCATGCCCGGGCATCCAGTCCGTGGCAGGTCAAGCCCTCCAGAGGATAGCGGGACAGGACTGCACAGCCGAGCGAGCTGCCCGTCTCCTTGCAGAAGGCCGCGTGCCGGTAATGCTTGCCGGGAGGCCAGGCGGAGCAGAGGTAGTTGCTGATGTCGCGGATGACGGCCTCATTCTCCAGTTCCTCCAGTACGAGCACGTCTGCGTCCAGCACGGAGATGCAGGAGCAGAGCCGTTTGAGCCGCTCACAGTAGGCCGCCTCGCCCCAGTGTTTGTCCGAGACGAAATCTTTGTACTCGCTGCCGTCCGTCTTTGCGTCAAAGAAGGTCTGCACGTTCCAGCTGACCAGGCGGAGCCTTTCCTCCCCGCCTCCGGAGCCGGCGGCGGCCCCGAAGCTCCCGCATGCGGAGAGGCATGCAAGGAGCAGGCATGTAAAAACAATCGTCTTTATAACTCTCATGCAGATACTATCTGAATGCAATCCATAAAAAATGCAAATTCGTGCAAAAAATCTGCTTGTATGCGGCAGGATTATAATGAGCAGGCCGCGTATTGACAGAAATGCGATATTCAACTATACTTCCCGCATATTTCAGCTCGATTAACTCAGTGGTAGAGTGCTACCTTCACACGGTAGAAGTCACTGGTCCGAATCCAGTATCGAGCAGAGAAAGCCCGATGCTTCCGCCCTTCCGACGGCTTGAGGAAAGCCTGATATTCTGATACAATCTTGCAAATGTTCGCTTTCCGTTTCGCTTTGCGCAACGTTGTTTCGCGCAAAAGTTCCGTAGTAATAATCCTCTTCATTGCTTTCTCCATCTCGGTTCTCTGCCTGTCCAATGCAGTGTTTGACGGTACGGATTCCGGTCTGGAGCGCACCTTCATAAACAGCTTTACGGGGGATATCGTCGTCAGGCCCCGCTCCAACATGAGCCTGAGCCTCTTCGGCGACGACACTCCCATACTCGGCGAATTCTCTGTCATCCCCTCCCTGATTCCCTTTCAGGAGCTGTCGGATTATGTCTCTTCTATGGAAGAAATCGAGGCTGTCCTGCCCCAGCTGTCGGGCTATGCGGCCATCAAGGGTGGCGGTTCCGACAGGGCCTGGCTGAATTTCTTCGGGGTTGAGGCGGAGGACTACGTTCCCTGCATGAGCGGCATTCATGTTACCGCAGGCGGAACATACGGCAAGGGACAGGCTGGCCTCATGCTGAGCCGGGGAGCGGTGGAATCCCTCAAGAATGCGCTTGAACTGACTGAGGACCCCGAGATTGGCGAGAAGTTCCAGGTGCTCACGTCCAACGGGGCAACCATAAACGTCCGGCTGGTCACGCTGACGGGAATCTATGAGTACAGCGTGGAGAATTCAACGATGAACAAGATAGCCCTCATCTCCCCGGACGTGCTGCGTGACCTTCTGGACCTCAGCTCCATCACTGCGGACGAGGACATAGACCCGGATGCGATGGACTTGATAAACGGAGGCTTCGACTCTATAGAGGACCTTTTCGCGGATGCCGGGGACACGATCGGCGTGGAAGCCGAGGAGCAGGATTTCGGCAAGGATGTGTCGGACTCCGGGGACCGCCCCAGGGGAGAAAGCCTGGTCTGGTCCTACCTCGTCATAAAGCTCCGGAATTCGGCTAAGGCGGGGGCGGTCATACGCAGGCTCAACCAGGTCTTTAACCAGCGGGACTGGCCGGTCCAGGCCGCCAACTGGCGGACGGCGGCGGGCGGAAACGTTGCGATGGTCTTCTTCCTTCGCCTCGTCATGAATGTCGGGATTATCCTTATACTGCTGACGGGCTTCATCGTCGTCGCCAATACGCTGATGATATCGTCCTTGAGCCGGATGACGGAGACGGGGACGCTCCGGGCAATCGGGGCAAAACGGGGCTTTGTCATGCTTCAGTTCTTCTGGGAGACCGCCCTGCTGACGCTGACGGCGGGTATCCTGGGCTGCCTGCTGGGGACGGGGGGCT
>CADBRC010000309.1 GCA_902796985.1 uncultured Spirochaetaceae bacterium | reverse complement strand
CATACTGCCGAATTCAGCCTCTGTATTCTCGAGACGGACATAGGACTCGTCTTTCTGCGGGAAGAACATGCGCGTCGAATTGTCCATCTCCAAGTCTTTCAGGAAGAACCCCGCCGCCCCCGTCAGAATGACGGAGATGATTACTATAATAGCAGGATACTTGAAAAAAGCCTTCAAGAACTTCATCTTGTCACCTCTTCATAGCTTTGAACGCATACCGATAAACGTTCAAATAATTAAACTAATAATCTAAATCTACTGTTATTCAGAGTAAGTGTCAATAACTTTCGGGCTTTTTTTGTTCAAATGTTTAAATAATTAAACATCTTGACAAAAAGACAGCGAGCGAATACTATAAAGGAAAGGATTGTATACTGTGTAGAAGCAGCGGGCTTGTGGGAGAAATTATGGACGGAAGACTTTTTTCGATAGATGAATCGGACTGGCACAGAATCAGGCTGCTCTTCAGCTCCTGCGGTCCCCTCTTCATCGCCCTGGGCGACGAAGTCCGGCAGCAGCTCGTACTCGACATAGCCGAGGGACAGGCAAGCAGCGAGGCCGGGATAAACGTTTCGGACCTCAGCGCGAAGTCCAAACTCTCCCGCCCGGCCATCTCCCACCACCTGAAGGTTCTCAAGGACTACGGCATCATCAAACCGAGGAAGGTCGGGACGCAGATATTCTACACGCTCAGCCTGGACAAGAACCTCGAAGAGGTCGCGGAGCTGGTCCGCTCCATCCAGAAGCTCATGGCAAAAATCTACCCCGACAAAAACATCCTCGGAGACAGCAAGGAGCAGGAGCCCGCCTAAAGGGACGGTGCGTTTTTCCGCCTTTCCTTGCAGAACACCCCGAGCACCTCGAGCTGCTCCCTGACCCGCTCGGGCGAAGGGCCGCCCTTTGTCTTCCGGCCTTCCATGCAGGCACGGGGGCTTATCTTGCCGAAGATGTCCTCCCCGATAAGCGGCGAACACTCCTGCAAATCTGCAAGCGACAGATCTTCTATTCTGGACAGGCCCTTGTCTATCGCCCTGCGGACCGTAGATGCGGCCACCGAGTGTGCTGTACGGAAAGGCATTCCCTTGCGCACAAGGTATTCCGCCACGTCAGTCGCGTTCGCGAAGCCCCCTTCCACACTCTGCTCCAGTTTTTCCGTATTCCACTTCGCACTCGAAACCATCGCAGTAAACACCTTGAGGTTTGCTTCCACGGTGTCCAGCGCGTCAAACAGCGGCTCCTTGTCCTCCTGCATATCGCGGTCGTATGCAAGCGGAAGGCCTTTCACCATCGTCAGCAGGTTAATCAGGTCGCCGTAGACCTTGCCCGTCCTGCCGCGGATAAGCTCGGCAAAGTCAGGGTTCTTTTTCTGCGGCATTATCGAAGAGCCCGTAGACCACTTTTCGGAAAGCTCTATAAAGGAGAATTCCGTTGTGGACCAGAGCACGATTTCCTCGCACATCCGGCTCAAGTGGGCCTGCAGCATGGCAAAGTCGCCCGTAAACTCAATGCAGTAGTCGCGGTCGGACACGGAGTCCACCGAATTCTCCGTGACCCCGGCAAAGCCGAGCGTACGTGCAACGGCCTCCCGGTCCAGCGGCAGGGTACTGCCTTCCAGCGCTCCGCACCCCAGGGGAGACTTGTCTATCCGTTTGAGAGAATCCTCAAGCCGCTCCCAGTCGCGGACGAGCATGAAGGACCAGGCGTTCAGATGCTGGGCGAGCGTCCCCGGCTGGGCATGCTGCATGTGGGTATAGCCCGTCAGCAGGGTTTCGGTATGCCTGCCCGCTATTGCGGAGAGGGCTTCTATAAGCGTAAGCAGCTCGTTCTGCAGCAGGGGGATGACCCGGCGGAGGTAGAGCCGTTCATCCAAAGCAATCTGGTCGTTCCGGCTGCGCCCGGTGTGGAGCTTCTTTCCCGCCTCCCCTATCCGGTCGGTCAGCGTCGCCTCAATGAAGGAATGGATATCCTCTGCGCTGTAGTCAATCTGGAGCGAGCCGGAGAGCAGGTCGGCCTGTATTCCCTTGAGGCCCTCCACAATCCGGGACGCATCGTCCGTTCCGATTATCCCCTGTGCACCGAGCATCGTTGCATGGGCAACGGAGCCCGCTATGTCGTCCAGGGCCATCCGCTCGTCTACGCGGATGGAAGTCTCGAATTCCACCGCTGCTGCATCCGGTCCCTCGGCAAAACGCCCGCTCCACAGGGCCTTGTGGTTGTCTCCGGTCATCGTCCCGTGGGAAGAAGCCTGTTTTCCGTCCTTGTTTTTGTCAGGCATTTTTCTTCATCCACCTCTCGATTCCATTCTTCACGTCGGAATCAATGTCATGCTCTATACGGCAGGCGTTCTCTTCTGCCTGTAATTCCGGAACGCCCGTGATTTTCATCAGGAATTTTGTCAGGAGGATATGCCGGCCGTAGACATCGTTCGCCTTTGCCTTGCCTTTCTCTGTCAGTTGAAGGAAACTCGTTTCGCCGACAGTGATGTAACCGGTATCCTCCAGAACGCTCATCGCCCGGCTGACGCTTGGCTTGGAAACATTGAGCAGCCTCGCCACGTCCACGGCACGGGCCGCCCCGTTCTTCTTCTGCAACATGAGGATAGCCTCAAGATAGTCCTCGCCGGACTTGTGTATGTCGTCCGCCTGTTTGGCCACTTTTTTCCTCCAGAACAAAAGTTATAAGATTGCAACCATTGTAACACATGGAGGAAAAAATGTACAGTAGCATTTCACTTTTGGTGCTTGGTGTGGGCATCACACACACCGCGCAAGCAAGGGCGCAGCGCGGTGCCTTAGGTGGGGAGGGGCCGGCACTTCCACGCACTTGAAAGTCATCACGGGTAACTTACCGCGCAAGCAAGAGCGCAGCGCAGTGCCTTATGTGGCGTTTTACGCGGAAACTTGACTTTCACGCCCCTCTTAGGCTAGAATGGCCGCATGAAAATCAACGGATCTCAGGTTGTGGTGGAATGCCTTGTCGAGCAGGGCGTGGATGTGATTTTTGGCTACCCCGGCGGGGCGATACTGAACATATATGACGAGCTGTACAAGAATTCGGACCGGATTACGCATGTCCTGACCGCGCACGAGCAGGCGGCGGCACACGCGGCGGACGGCTATGCCCGCTCGACCGGAAAGGTCGGCGTCTGCATGGCCACGTCCGGCCCCGGCGCGACCAACCTGGTCACCGGCATCGCGACCGCCTACATGGATTCATCCCCCATCGTCGCAATCACCTGCAACGTTCCGACCCCCCTTCTGGGAAGGGATTCCTTCCAGGAAATCGATATAACCGGCATTACTATGCCGATCACCAAGCACAACTTCATGGTGCACGACATAAAGGACCTGGCCGCGACCATCCGCGAGGCGTTCTTCATCGCCAAGAGCGGCCGCCCCGGGCCCGTCCTCATCGACATCCCCAAGGAGGTCACCTCCCCGAACAACCTCGTGGAATTCGAGCCGCTCAAGAAGCCCTCTGACTCCAAGCCCCTGATTG
>CADBRC010000308.1 GCA_902796985.1 uncultured Spirochaetaceae bacterium | reverse complement strand
GCCCTGGCCCCGCCCTTCTCTTTCCGGTCAACCGTGGTTCCGTTGTCCGGGAAACCATACGCGCCGAGGGTGAAGCTGACCGGACGGCGGTGCAGCCTGTGCCGGTCCACACGGATAATGCCATTCGCCACGGGGAAGTCCGCGAGGTTCATCGCCTGAATCCAGTGGGTCTCGTCTTCCAGATGGTAGCCGAAGAACTGACGGCGGTAGAGCACGCCGTCTTTCTCCCCCGCCCAGAAGGTCGCGTTCGCTTTCTGTATCGTCCGGCCCGTCAAATCCGTGAGCACATACTGCTGGGACTCCACGTCCGAAGACGGAGCTGACTCCCAGGGGTACTTGGAGCAGAAACAGAGCTTGGAGTAGTTCCACATGCCGTGCTCGTCGGAAGCCGTCTTGACAACCTTGCCCGTCCGCAGGATTGTCGTGCCGTTCGCCTGATGATTCGTAAAGCAGAGGGCGGGACCGTCCAGCACGGTCTGTTTGACCACACCTGCTTTCATCGTCTCCCAGCTTCCGTTTTCCTCGCGGGCCGTCCAGAAGGGGTGGTCCGCAGGCAGGTCCAGGCAGAGGAATGCCTTGCCCAGCCAGAAGGGAGACTCCGCGCAGGAATAGCCCTGCACGAGCGGCGTGAACTGCCGGTAGAAGCCGAGCGTCGGCACCCCGTCCGGCAGACAGTCGTCGCGGGACAGGAACTGCATCATCACCCCGGACGCGATGCGGCGGGCAAGGCCGGGGTTGGCAGCAGGGTGGCGCAGGAAGAAATTGCCGTCAAACGCACTCGCCGCAGCGAAGCGGTAGATGTTGCTGCGTCCCCACATGGTCATCCAGCCGTCCGCGTCAAAGAAATCCGGATAGGTCCGCATAAGGGCGTTGGAGTTGTCCTCGAATTTCTGGGCAACATAGGGCATGTTCTCATAGCCGTACCAGACGTTCCAGATGGGGGCATAGACGTTGAACGCCCACGAGGAGTAGTAGTCGAAGCTCTGCCCGTCGCGGTACCAGCCGTCGCCCGCATAGTAGCCGAGGATTGCCTGCGCGTGATCGGCCATAATCTCCTCGTCTATGGGATAGCCCTCCTTGTGCAGGAAGGCCATGTCCAGCATGTTGAACAGCCGCCAGTTCTGAGGAACCGTGCTGGCGTGGGCATAGCCGGAAAGAAAAGCGGCTATCGTGTCCTTCTCTGCTTTTGTGTAGGTCTCCCAAATCTGTGCTCGGCTTATGTCCAGACAGATGACAAGGGCACAGGTCTCCACGGTCTGCTGGAAGGTACGGAAGGGATCTCCGTGTCCTGTCACATCCTGCAAGTCCTCGTAGCTGCCTGCACTGACTACATCTCCCCTACTGCAGGTGCGGAGGATCTGCGCCTTGTAATAATCCGCCAGCCGCCAGCCGTTCACCTGATAGTCGGGCCGGCTCTTCATCAGGGGGGCGGCGATGAAGAGCGTCCTCGTCAGCCCTTCGAATACCTCCGCCCGCCGCTCGGCGACAAGCCGATCCGGGGGAGCGTCTTTGTGAGGGTAGCTTATCTCCGTCTCCTGCCGTGCGACAACGACGGGATCATCAAATTTCTTTATATGTGAGAACACACCGTCAATGATGTATGCAGCGGCCTCCAGCCAGCTTTCCCGCGTCAGCCCGGTATAGGGACTCAGGTTAAAATCTTTTGTCTTCGGCTCAAATCTCATTCCTCGTCCTCCCACCACTCCTTGTGCCTCCGGCGGATTCTCTCTTCCCGCCCGTATTCCTTCAGCTCTGCCTCTATCTCCTCCCGGGAATGCAGCTCGCCGCAGCCTATGCCGGGGCAGTCCTTTGCCTCGGACTTCCACGAGTCCTCGTCCTCCACGATGAAGGGCCAGAAAGGATAGGTCCTGCACTGGGCGGGGCGCGCCTCGTAGACGGAACATCCGTTTTTGCCCCACAGCACGCAGTCATAGTTGGACAGGTCGCGCAGGGAAAGGAATTCCCAGCCGTTCCCCTCGGGGACCCAGCGGCAGAAAACCTGGATGAACTGTTCTTCGGTCAGGCCCTCGGCGCGGGCAAGGCGGGCAAGGTCATCCTGCCCCAGCTGCACCACCCCGGGCCTGCCCCGGCAGCAACGGGACTCGCCGCCGCACTGGGTGCATGAGAAACGCAGCCCCCCGGCATAAAAAGGCGTGGATCCGGACTCTTTATCTGACATATCTTCTATTATACAGCATTGGAACAAAAGGGCACAAGGAGATTTTATGCTTTTGAATTAGTTTGCTTTTATCCCTGAAACAGAGTAAAATAAAGGAATAGAATTTATCGCACGAGGAGGCAGCATCATGGCAAAAGATATATTGGACGGCTACAGGATTCCGGCGGGAAGGGAGCTCAGGGTCGCGATAAGCGGCAAGTCAGGCTGCGGCAACACGACGGTCAGCACCCTGCTGGCAAAGACACTCGGCATACAGCTCATCAACTACACGTTCCGCCAGCTTGCGGAGGAAAAGGGCATGACATTGCCGGAGCTTCTGGAGAAGGCCAAGGGCGATGACTCCTACGACAAATACGTAGACAGTCATCAAGTGGAGCTGGCCCTAAAGGAAAGCTGCGTTCTTGGCAGCAGACTTGCCATCTGGATGCTCAAGGAGGCGGACGTGAAGGTCTACCTGCTCGCAAGCGACGATCTGAGGGCATCCCGTATTCTCAAGCGGGAAGGCGGCGACCTTCAGAAGATAAAGGAATTCACGGCAATGCGAGACGCGTCGGACACGAGCCGCTACAAGACGCTCTACGGCATAGACAACAACGACTACCAGAGCGTCGCCGACCTCGTCATTGACACCAGCTGCAACGTCCCCGAGCAGATAGTCGCCCAGATTCTCAAGGG
>CADBRC010000307.1 GCA_902796985.1 uncultured Spirochaetaceae bacterium | reverse complement strand
GTATCTTTTTCCGGCAAAACAGCCTTGGCCGTCTCGCCGGAGCTCAATAAAGGAGTTTTGTATGCCAAAGAAACAGCAGAGGACCATCGGAGTCTTCATCCTCCAGCTCGCGCTGGCGATTTATCTGGTCATAACCGGCCTGTGCCTGTTCGGAATCGGAAGCTCAATCTCCAGCGAAGAGATTCAGGGCGTCACGTCCTTCTTCAAGGGCGGAGCTGCCGCCGTTGAGTATGTCATTGGGGTCCTGCTCATCGCATGCGGCGTCGTATTCTGCCTCAAAGCACTCGGACTTGACTTCGGCAAGGCGGACGACCTCATCAAGTACATCACGCTTATCGTGTGGATTGTCGTAACCGTCGTGACGCTCATAAGCCTCATTGGCGAGCTCAGCTCCATCAAGGCCCTGCACTGGCTGCTCGTCCTCGCAAAGAACGCCCTGATTATCGGCGGCATTCTGACGATAAAGAACGGAAAGTAAACAGCGGCAGGAATCAATTGAAAGCGGCAGGACAAAAGCGTCCTCTGGCAGCTTGGCCAGGGCGGGCTGCCGTGACAAAACAAAACAGCCCCCGTTCCGTCTTCTGACGGGCGGGGGCTGCCTTTTCAGTGAAAGGAAAGACAATCAGTATATCTTGAACGGATACCAGCTGTTATCCTTCCATGAGTTGTGGGCTATTATGACGTATTTTTCGTCCGTGACCACGAGCACCGTGTTTTTGGACCTTTTTTTGCCCGCTTTATGCAGGCTGTCAACAAGCTTGTATACCTGGTCATTGAGCTCTTTAGATCCCATCGGCCAGATGTTTATCTCACCCTCGAACAGCTCATCGGAAACAGAGCGGGCACCTTCCTCCGATTTCCACGCCCTGTCAAAAAAGGTGTTGAACTCCTTGATGCTCATCTCGCCCCAGTCGACGACTTCATAATCCTCGGCTGACAGCGAAGCCACGCTGGCAAAAAGTAAGACCGCCAGAATGGTGAACAAACTCTTAAACTTTCTCATATACATCTCCTTTCTCTGTGAAGCAGCCCCTTTTGTCTTTAAAAACAAATCCATCATCCTTCCGTTACAGAAGACATACTGTACCCCCGGGGCGTGGCAAAAAAACAGCGGCAAAAAAAAACTGCGGCAAAGGCTGCCGCAGTTTTTTTGATCTCAGGTGTTCACGACCTTACGCGAAGGGGTTCTCGTCCTTGTACAGGGTTCCGGCGGGCTGGTTGTAGGCGATGTCGCCGACTCCCAGGTACTGGAACAGGGTGTACAGGGCCTTGCCGACATGGCTGAAGGCGACTGCGCCGTGGTGCGGGTACTGCTTGCTGATCAGCACGTGGCGGTAGAAGCGTCCCATTTCCGGGATGGCGAACACGCCGATTCCACCGAAAGACCGGGTCGCAACGGGAAGAATCTCTCCCTGTGCGATGTAGGACTGGAGCGTTCCGTCGGGACGGGCCTGCAGGCGGAAGAAGGTAATCTTGCTTGCCGCAATGTCGCCTTCGAGTGTTCCGCGGGTGAAGTCCGGCTCGGAATCCTTCGGCTCGAGCAGGCGGTGCTGGATGAGCTGGTACTTGACGCCGGGCTTGCTGTTCTTGGCAAGGCGGCAGAAGGGGGTGTTTCCGCAGTGGAAGCCCATGAAGGTATCGTTGAGCTTGTAGTCGTAGGAGAACTTGCCCTTGATGTCGGAGTCGTAGATGTCCTGGGGGACGGAGTTGTTGATGTCCAGCAGGGTGACGGACTCGCCGGAGACGCAGGTTCCGATGTACTCGGACAGGGCTCCGTAGATGTCAACCTCGCAGGCGACCGGGATGCCGCGGGATGCGAGGCGGCTGTTGACATAGCAGGGCTCGAATCCGAACTCCTTGGGGAATGCAGGCCAGCACTTGTCGGCGAAAACAACGTACTTCCTGCTGCCTTTGTGGGCCTCAGCCCAGTCAAGCAGGGTAAGCTCGAACTGTGCCATGCGGGGCAGCATGTCGGGGTAGTTGTTGCCCTCCATGCCGAGCTCTTTGGCCATGTCGTCCACGACGGACTGGATGCGCTTGTCGTCCTTGTGCTCGCGGTAGGCGACGAGCAGGTCAAGCTCGGAGTTCTCCTCAATTTCCACACCGATGTCGTAGAGGCCGCGGATGGGTGCGTTGCAGGCGAAGAAGTCCTGAGGGCGCGGACCGAAGGTGATGACCTTGAGGCTCTTGAGGCCGATGACCGCACGGGCGACCGGGATGAACTCCTCTATCATCTTGGCAATGTCATCGGCGGTTCCGACTGGGTACTCGGGGATGATGCCCTTCAGGTGGCGCAGGTTCAGGTTGTAGGAGCAGTTGAGCATGCCGCAGTAGGCATCGCCGCGTCCGTTGATCATGTCCTTTCCGCTCTCCTCGGCAGCGGCGACGAACATACAGGGGCCGTCGAAGTACTGGGCTATCTCGGTCTCAGGGGTCTCCGGGCCGAAGTTGCCGAGGAAGACGACCAGGGCGTTGCAGCCGGCCTTCTTGACCTCCTCAACAGCCTTGAGCATATCCTTCTCGTTCTCGACGGTAGTCTTGGCCTCATAGAGGCTGCCCTTGTTTCCAAAAGCCTTGACGATTGCCGCCCTGCGCTTCTCGGACAAAGAAATGATGAAGCAGTCGCGGCTGACCGCGATGATTCCCAGCTTTACGTCAGGGATGTTCTCCAAATTCGCCATAATACTCTGTACTACTCCTTATAAACAGCTATAGCATGAACGCTATACTATACAGTATACACCCGTTCCAAGAATTTGTATATCAGAAAATTTCAGTAGGAAGCGAGGAAAATCGTAGTGTACCGGCAGCGGCTGCTGTTGCCCCTAGGCACTCCCCCTCATTTTTGCTATCATTGCCCCATATGGAATTGAACAGCAAGCAAAGGAAGCTGCTGGAAAAAGCAGCCCAGCCCCTTTCCCCCCTCGTCATCGTGGGGCAGGACGGGGTGACGGACGGGGTTTCCTCGATGCTCTCGTCGCAGCTGGAGAAGCATGAGCTCGTCAAACTGAAATTCAACGAGTATAAAGAAGAAAAGCATGAGCTTTCTGCGGGACTGGCGGAGTCTACCGGGGCTGTGCTGGTCAGGATAATCGGCAATGTCGCGATATTCTACCGGGAGAGCCCGGAAGAGGACAAGCGCATGTTCAAGAGGCAGCTGTCAAAGCTTGCGAAAGATGTTGATAACAAGGAGTAAGATATGGCAAACGGCAAGATAGGCATAATCGGCGCGATGGAGGTGGAGGTAAAGGCTCTCCGCTCCCTGCTCGCGGACGCAAAAGAAAGCACGGCGGGCGGGCTCACCTTCATGGAAGGCACGCTTGACGGGAAAGAGGTCGTCATCGTCCGCTCGGGCGTCGGCAAGGTGAATGCTGCCCTCTGCGCGCAGAGGCTCGTCCTTCAGTTCGGCGTGACGCAGGTCATCAACACCGGCATCGCCGGGGCGATGGCCAAGGGGCTCAAGGTTCTGGACTTCGTCGTCTCCACCGACGCGCTCTACCACGACATGGACGCGACCGGCTTCGGCTACAAGGTCACCGTCGTCCCCCAGATGGACTGCTCGGACTTCCCCGCTGACAAGGATATGATTGCAAAGGCCAAGGAAGCCTTCGCTTCTCTGCCTGAGGCCGCCGGCCACAATCTGATTGAAGGCCGCATAGCGACCGGCGACCAGTTCATCAGTGACAAGGGCGTTAAGGATCGGATAAAGACGGACTGCGCCCCCGCGTGCGTCGAGATGGAGGGGGCTGCGATCGCGCACGCCTGCTACCTGAATAAAATCCCCTTCGTCATCATCCGCTGCATGAGCGATATGGCGGACGACGCAGGCGAGAACACCTACAGCTTCAACGAGGAAGCCGCCGCCAACCTGAGTGCGGCACTCGTCAGGAAGATGCTCGCGGGCTTGTAGCGGCCGTGTAATGTGGCATAACATATAAGGAGCACAATGAGAACTCTCTTCAATACAGGTTGGCAGTTCGCCAAACTCCACGTGGACAACAGGACGGGGGCGGACGGCCAGCCCGTCTTTTATTCTCCGGATGAATTCTACCCCCGGGCGGCGGGCTTGGACTACATGCCCGTCAGCCTGCCCCATGACTACCTCATTTCACAGGTGAAGGACCTCTATGAGAACTCGGTCGGCTTCTACCGCAAGAGCTTCCGTCTGGAGAAGCTGGCGGACAGGACGGCCCTGCTCTTTGAGGGCGTGTACATGAACTCTGCCGTCTGGGTGAACGGTACGAAGGCCATCGAATGGAAGTACGGCTACACCGCATTCGAGGCGGACATAACGGCCCTCGTCCGGGAGGGGGAAAACCTCGTAGAGCTCGTCTGTGTCTATCAGCATCCCAACAGCCGCTGGTATTCCGGTGCAGGAATCTACCGGGACGTGCATCTTCTGCAAAGTTCGCTTCCTTTCCTTGTCAGTGACGGCGTGTATTTCAGCGCGAAGAAGATGGGAGAAAAGACATACAAAGCTTCTGTCTCCTGTGAGATCGCAGCGGCCGGCAGTTCTGCCGCTTCCGTGCTTTCCGGCTGCTCTCTCTCCTACACGTTAATAGAAAAGAAGGAGAAGGGCAGGATGATCTGGGAGGCCTCGCTCGGCCCGGACGGAATTGTCCCCCTCTCCGGCGGGGAGCTTTCCGCCTACGTCCGCTCGGTCAGCGGTGTCGCGGGCTACCGGATCCTGCGGGGGGAGATTGGCAAAATTGAATTCCCGGTGGACGGCATCCGTGAGTGGAGCCCGGACGAGCCGAATCTGTACACCCTGACGGTCAGTTTGGTCAAGGACGGGCTTGTACTGGACAGCCTGTCAGAAACCGTCGGCTTCCGCGACATCGTGATGGACGCGGACAGGGGACTGCTGCTCAACGGAAAGCCTGTCAAGATTAACGGGGTATGCGGCCACCACGACCTCGGCGCGCTCGGGGCGGCGTTCGACAGGGAGGCGGTCAGGCGCAAGGCGCTCATCATGCGGCAGATGGGCGGGAACGCTGTCCGCACCTCCCACAATCCCGTCCCGCCTGCCTACCTTGACCTGATGGATGAGATGGGCTTCCTTGTGGACAGCGAGGGCTTCGACATGTGGCAGAAGCACAAGACGGACTACGACTACGCCGCGTATTTCGATGACTGGCATGAGCGAGATGTCGCCTCCTGGGTGCGGCAGGCACGGAACCACCCGTCGGTATTCATGTGGAGCATCGGCAACGAGATATACGACACCCATCAGCCGTCAGGGCCGGGCATTACCAGGGAGCTCAAAAGCCAGGTCCGCCGCTGGGATCCGGAAGGGAACGCCGCCGTCACGATAGGC
>CADBRC010000306.1 GCA_902796985.1 uncultured Spirochaetaceae bacterium | reverse complement strand
GAAAGAAGCTTAAGCTTCACGGGGAAAGAAGCTTAAGCTTCACGGGGAAAAAAGCTTGAGCTTCACGGGGAAAAAAGCTTGAGCTTCGCGCTGCACGCGCGGCCCCGTCTTGACGAGGGCGGGGAGATTTGATATAGTGGTGTACCCCTTGGAGCGGACGAGTGCCGCTCCCAAATTTAGACCAAAAGGAGATTGTACTATGAGAAAGTATGAGCTCATGACTATCTATCCGGAAGCGGAGGATAAGTTCAAGGCGGGTTCGGATACGCTTAAGGCCGACCTCGCAACCTTTGGAGCGGAGATTGAGAAGGAAGAGCCCTTCGGCGACCGCGACCTCACCTATGAAATCAACAAGCTGCGCCGCGGACGTTTCGTCCTCCTGCACATCAGGGCGAACCCTGCCAAGATTTCCGAGATGGACAGGCAGTTCAAGCTGAACACCAACCTTCTGCGCTATCTTTTCGTCCTGAAGGACGAGAAGGAAGCCTAAGCTGACAGGCGGAGTTCCCGATGGCATCTGATATAAACAGCGTGATTCTGGTCGGAAGGCTCACCAGAGATGCGGAGCTCAGCTACCTGCCGAGCGGCACGGCCGCTCTTGCTTTCTCCATTGCCGTTAACCGCAGCAAGAAGGAAGGAGACCAGTGGGTAGAGGAAGCCAACTTCTTCGACATCTCCTATATCAGCAAATCGGCGGAGAACTTCAAGCAGTACCTTACTAAGGGCAAACAGGTCGGCATCCAGGGCTCGCTCAAGCAGGACAGGTGGCAGGACAAGGAGAGCGGGCAGAACCGCTCCAAGATCAAGATCATGGCATCCTCAGTCCAGCTTCTTGGCGGGCGCACGGATTCTGCCGGCGGTCCCGGCGGAAGTTACGGTGGCCAGGGCTACGGCAACGCGGGCTACCAGGGCGGGGGCGGATATCAGGGCGGCGGAAGGCCGGCCTATGTGCCCCAGCAGAACCAGGGGCCGGATCCCTATGGCGGCGACGGAGCGGGTTTCCCCGAGGACGTGCCGTTCTAACCCCAATCAATTTTAACAGGAGTTTCTTATGTCAGACGAAATGACGAACAATGTAGATACGAAGATGGATGAGAGCGCTCAGGCTGCCGTCACCCAGGGAGCGGATGCGGGTCGCGATGACGACGGACGCGGACGCGGCAAGGGACGCGCCTTCTTCCACAAGAGGGTCTGCCGCTTCTGCGCCAACAAGACCAAGATTGACTACAAGGATGCCGATGCGCTCCGCCGCTTCACGACCGAGCGCGGCAAAATCCTGCCCCGCCGCATCACCGGCACCTGCGCCAAGCACCAGAGGGAGCTTGCCCGCGCAATCAAGAGGGCGAGGGCCATCTGTCTTCTTCCCTACGTCGCCGACTAAACGCGGTTTGTAGGGCTGCCCTTTGGTACCGCTGCGGGCCGACTCCCGGTGCCGCAGGCGGTATGATTCTTTTACTTTTTTAGGAGCTTGATATGAAAGTTATACTGAACGATGACGTAAAGCACTTGGGCGAGATGGGCGACGTAAAGAACGTTGCCCGCGGATATGCGAGGAACTACCTGTTCCCGCGCGGATATGCCGTGCCCGATACCCCCGAGGCCGAGGCTTATTTCGCAGGCAAGCAGGCCGAGATTGAGGCCCGCAAGCAGGCCAAGCGCGACAACAGCCGCAGCATGAAGGAGAAGCTTGAGGCCCTGAACATTGAGCTGACCCTGCCCGCCGGAAACAACGGCAAGCTCTTCGGTTCCGTCAACAGCCAGACCCTCATGGACTGGTTCGAGAAGAACGGCTTCGAGATTGAGCGCAAGAAGATTGAGATCCCCGGCCTGAACTTCAAGGCTGTCGGAAACTTCAGCTTCAAGGTTCACCTGTACGAGGCCGAGGTCGCCGAGGTCAAGATCTCCATCAAGGCCCAGGAGACCGAGGAGTCCAAGAAGGCCGCCGCTTCCAGCAAGAAGCCCCGCGCCAAGGACAACGAGGAGAAGGCTGCCGAAGAGGCTGCTGCTCCTGCCGAGAATGCTGAGGCTGCCAACTAAGGCACCCGCGCAGACTGAACGGACTGATTTGATTTGACAGAAGCCAGCGGAACGCCCGCTGGCTTTTTTTATGTCCTCCGCCCCCTCTTCAGCCTCAGTCAGCCCCTTGCAGGTGCAGGTAATAGCCCCTTGCGGGTCGGGCCAATAGCTGTTATCCTGTAGCCTGGAGGTAGCCAGGTGACGGTGACAAAGGAACAGGCGGATGGAACTAGCGGTGCCAGAAAGCTGAAGGACATCTTCCTCCGCTGGCACAGCCTCTTCTACGGGCTCATCTGCATTGTGGCCAATGTATTGGCCGTGCTGTCGAGCGGCATATCCAGCTTTGTCATGCTGGATCCCGAGACCTGTGCCGTACAGCGGGAATTTGTTGCACGGCATTCATTTTGGCTGGAAGGCATGGGCAGCGTGGCAGCCTATGGGGTACCCGTTGTGCTCTGTGTCCTGTATACCCTTCCCGTTTTCAGGTTCCCGTCCAATGACAGGCGGCATGTGCAGATTCAGGTGAACCTGCCGGGGGCTTTCGCGCTGAGGGGCATCTCCGGCTGGATATGCAGCTGCCTGATAGAGACGGTGGTCCTGCTGTATCTGAAGTCTACGACGGGGGTGAGCATCGCATTCTCGCTGATCTCCTCGGTGACCTCCCATTTCTTCCTCGCGACATTATCCTTCACGCTCATTTACTTCACGCTTGAGACCCTGAACAGAAGCATCGTCCTGCCCTTCCTGTATCCCGAGGGAAAAATCTCGGATACGGAGCGGCTGTCCCTGTCTTCCATACGGAGCATGTTCTTCTTCTACTTCTTTTCCGCTGCGGTGTTTCCCACGGCGTTCATGGGAATCCGCCTTTTCTGCGTCAAGCGGTACGGAATGGAGCTTGTCGGCTACAAGGACTTCGCTTTCACCTTCATGCTGCTTGGCCTGGGGCTGCTGCTCACGCTCCTGCTTTCCCGCTTCTTCCAGAGGCCGCTGAAAAAGCTCACCGGGGCGGCCAAAAGGATCTCGCTCGGTGATTACGAATGCCGGACGCTGATATGTTCCAACGATGAGCTGGGAGTGCTGGGCGATGCATTCAACGAGATGGCCTCCTCGCTTAAAGAGAAGGAGTTCATGCGGGATACCTTCGGCAAGCTCGTCACCCCCCAGGTCCGCGACTATCTGCTGAAGGGCAACGTGGAGCTGGGCGGCCAGCTGCTGGACGTGACGGTGATGTTCTGCGACATCCGGGGCTTCACCAGCCTGTCCGAGGCGATGAAGCCGGGGGATGTCGTCGCCCTGCTGAACGAGTACTTTACCGGACTGGAAAAATGCATCAGCGAACACGGCGGGGTAATAAACAAGTACATCGGGGATGCCGTGATGGCACTGTTCGGCGCACCGCTGCCCTGCAGGACGCATGCCCGGGACGCTTTTGCTGCGGCCTGTGCCATGCGGGAGGAGCTTGCGGGAATGAATGAGCTTTTCGCCGGGCGGGGGCTGCCCAGGCTGAGGTTCGGAATAGGCCTGCACTCCGGCCCGGTTCTGGCCGGGAACATAGGGGCGGCAAGCCGGATGGAGTACACGGTGATAGGGGATACCGTCAATACTGCCAGCCGCATCGAAGGTTTGTGCAAGCAGTACGGCAGGGACCTGCTCATCTCGCAGAGTACGGCCGGCCTGCTGGGCAGGGAGCTGAACTTCGTGGCCGAAGCCGAGCTGCGCGGGCGCAAGGAGAAGGTCTGCCTGTATACTGATTCTGCGGAGTAGATCAGAGCTGTTCGGAAAGCTGGCTTGAAGCTTTGCTGCCGGTGCAGTTTTCCGAACAGGATCATTTCCCGTTTGACTAAATTCCTCCAATACCGTAGAGTATTATTATGTACCTCTACAACCCCTGCCTGTACCCAGGCTGCAAGAAGATGGCGATTTCGTCGTTCGATGACAACGGCGAGCTGGCCGAGGTTCCCGGTTACTGCCTGGAGCACCAGAAAAACCTGCAGGAAATGCGGGAAAAGCTCCGTGCCTACATCATGACCCACGACAAGATAGTCGGGCTGAGTGCACCCGGGCTGACGGTCACGGACATGGACCTGAGCGGCAAGAAGTTCTACGGCTGCAACATGCAGCACTGCACCTTCACGAACGTAATCGCGACGGAGCTGCGGGTCCGTATGTGCATGTTCGACTTCTCCACCATCACCGACTGCAACATGATCCACTCCAACATGCAGTTCTCGTCCATGGCGGGTGTAAAGCTGGTACATGCCATCTTCACGGGCAGCGACTTCATCCACAACAACTTCAACGGCATAACGGCTTACCAGTGCAGCTTTGACGACAGTGACCTCTACAACACCCGCTTCATTAAGGCGGTGCTCATAAACACGTCGATGATGAACTGCAACATGAAGAAGACGGTGTTCTACGGGGCGGTCAAGGAAGGGGTGTCCTTCAAGCTGTCCAACACGGGAGAGGCCCTGTTTGACCGCAACAAGGGCGGACTTATGGGCGATGCCGACAGGCTTCTGGACGACGGCCTTGAGAGGAAGAGCGACCTGTGAAAATTTACTTTAACCTCTGTCTGGAAGGCTTCACCAACTGCTATGTCGTCGTCAACGATGACCCGGAGGTTATGGAAGCCCTCGTCATAGACCCCGGCAAGATAAGCAACGAGCTGATTGAGCAGATTGAGCGGGACCACTACGATTTGAAGGCTGTCCTGATAACCCACAACCATACGAACCACGTCAAGGGGCTTTCGACGCTCAAGAAGATTTATTCTCCCTATGTCTATGCCGCCGACTATGACGTTGCGGGCGAGAAATCCGTCGTCCTGAGGGGCAGCGGCGAGATGCTGGTGGCGGGGCTCACCGTCAGGTATTACTCAGTCCCCGGACACAGCCCGGACAGCATGGTTTACAGGATAGGCAACGTCCTCTTTACCGGGGATACGCTTACGTCGGGGATTATCGGTGAAACTTCGAGCAAGTACTCTCAGAAGCTTCTGGTGGACAACATAAGGGAACGGATTTACTCGCAGATGGATTCGACCATCCTCATGCCGGGGCACGGGCCGCCTTCTACGATCGAGGGTGAGCGGCGGTTCAATCTGGACATCCCGACCCATCTGGGCTAGTTTCCGAATTCATCCTTCAGTACCGCCATGGACCGGCATTCCTCGGCGCGGTCGGGGGAGGTGCTGGCAGCGACAAAGCCGGGCTTCTGGTATTCGTCGCGGCTGGCAATTTCTTCCGGCGGCACCTGGCCGGGGTGGAAGAGCAGCTCCAGCGGACGGCCCTTGCGGTCGGCGAGGGCGATGAGCTTGGGCAGGACGGGGCGGAGGTTTAGTTCGGTCATGGCCCCGCTGAAGAACACGCCGGAAAGGTAGGTCGGCGTTATGCCCCGCCGCCTCAGGCCCCGCTTGACCCGGGCCGAGAGCATGTTCAGCATGGCGCACTTGATGACGTTTGCGGGCTTTATCTTCTTATATATTGCCGGTGTCGTGAGGTAGGGCCGGAGGGGGTCCTCCGAGCAGCGGATGCAGGCTACCGTGCAGCCCTCCTTCTCCAGTTCCGCCGCTGCGTCCATCAGCGCGTCAAAGAAAACCGGAATGTGGTGGGGATGCTGGTGGCTGTCCAGGCAGACGGCTTCTTTGTCGAACAGTCCCGTCTCCAGGCACCTCCGTATCTGGGCGGCCAGCTCCTGCGCGAGCTGCCTGCGGACGCGGCCCCGCTTCCAGGGCGTGAATGATGCCGCGAGCAGCGAAAGCCATGAAACCTTGAACAGGCCCTTCTCGTCGGCCAGATCCCTGACCTGTTCCGCACTGCACACGGGCCGGCCCTCCATGACGTTCAGGTGCACGGAGAGCGTCGGCTTCCGGGGGAACAACGGCAGGGCTGCCTGGTAGAGCTTCATGCAGCCGTCAAAGCAGGAGATGTTGGGGATGACGCTGAGCGAGTCCACCTTGCCCTGCTGGCAGAGCGCGATTATGTCCTTGGACGAGGCGACTGCGAGGGCAAAGTCATCGGCGTGGAAGCTGATCATACCAGAAAGGCTCCGGCACTATTCCATGTAGTAGGTTTTGAGCGGCGGGAAGCCGTTGAAGGCGACGCTCGCATAGGTCGAGGTATAGGCTCCGGTGGAAAGCCAGTAGAGCTTGTCGCCTGCCTTCAGGTTGACGGGCAGCCGGTATTTGAAGTCCTCGTACATGATGTCCGCACTGTCGCAGGTGGGGCCGGCAAGGATGACCTCTCCCTCCTTTGCATCCGGTGCGTCCTTGGAACTGATGACCGGGTACTTTATTGATTCCCCCATCGTCTCCACAAGGCCGTTGAACTTGCCCGCGTCCACGTAGACCCAGCGCTGGAGGGCAGTGTTGTTCTTGCGGCTGATGAGGATGACCTCGCTCGTCAGGATGCCGCAGTCGCCGACAAGCGAACGGCCCGGCTCAAGGATTATCTGGGGCATGTCTTCCCCGAAGTCCTCGCGCAGGTAGCGGGTTATCTCCGAGGCGTAGGTTTCAAGCTCGTTGGCGGGGCTGATGTAGTGGGCGGGGAAGCCGCCCCCCATGTTTATCATCGACAGGCGGATTCCTTCCTCCTCCTCGAGCGAGGAGAAGAGGTAGAGGCTCTTGGCTATCGCATCGTTCCAGATTCCGATGTCGCGCTGCTGGCTGCCCACGTGGAAGCTGACGCCGTAGGGGGTCAGCCCCATGTCGCGCGCCTGCACGATGAGGTCGTAGGCCATGTCGGGGTGACAGCCGAACTTACGGCTGAGCGGCCAGTCGGCAGTTGAGGTGCTTTCAATCAGCATGCGGACATAGACCCGGCTCTTGGGGGCGAACTCCGCGATGTTCTTGAGGTCCTCTTTACTGTCTGTTGCGAACATGCGGACGCCCTTCTCATAGAAGTAGGCGATGTCGGAGGCTTTCTTTATCGTGTTGCCGTATGACAGGCGGTCGGGGGAGATTCCGAGCGAGAGCACTTCGTCCAGCTCGTAGCGGGAGGCTATGTCGAAGTTGGAACCAAGGTCGGCGAGCATCTTGACGATTTTCTCTCCGGGGTTCGCCTTGACCGCATAGTAAATCTGCGCATAGGGGAAGGAATCCTTCAGCTTGATGTAATTGTGCTTGACCTGATGGAGGTTCATGACGATGTTGGGGGTCTCCAGTCCCTGCGAGAATTTCTGGAAGGCCTCCCAGTCGAAGTCCGAAACGTAGTCAGCGCGATTGTACAAAGCGGTACCGCCTATATAATAGAATTTTCTGACAGCTTAATATAAATTGGGCTTGCTTGCAAGATAGTTTGGGGCAAACTTGCAAAAAATGCCGGACAGCTATTTTCCGCTCCGCCTGAGCAGTTCCATGCAGCAGCGGGCGTTGTGGTAGGAGGTCTTCCAGTTGCCGCCCTTCACCTGGTCCAGGCAGGGAGTTCCCTCCCTGGTCACTTCCTGGAACCACTCGCCGTTCTTTTTGTCCAGCTGGAAGGATTTGACCCAGGTCCAGACTTTCTCTACGGCGGCAAGATACTTTTCCTCGCCGGTCATCTGCCACGCATTGTAAAAGCCGTTGAGCGCCTCCGACTGGTTCCACCAGACCCGGATTGTGCGTCGCCTTCCGTCCGGCTCAAGCTTGTCCTCGAAGCCTCCGGTCGCTTCGTCCCAGCCCTCCTTCAGGGCGGTGTCCGCGACGGCGACGGCGGCGGGGCGCACGTAGTCTTTCAGTGCGGCATCGCCCAGCAGCTCGGCGGCCTCCCACATGAGCCAGCTCGCCTCTATGTCGTGTCCGTAGGAGATTTCGTCCTCCCCCGTCCGGCTCCAGTCCCTGTTGAAGTAGAGGTCCAGGTGCCAGTCCCTGCTGTCAAGGATTTTGTCCACGTGGACGCGGACCAGGGCTTCAAGCGCGGTCCCGACCGTCTGGCGTTCGGCCTTTTTCTCCGGGTAGACGACCGGCAGGTTCCGGTAGAGGTTGGTGTAGGCCTCCATGACGTGCAGGTTGGTGTTCATGGACTTGTCGCAGTCAATGTCCTTGTCGCTGAGTTTGGTTTCCTTTGTGGGGCTCCAGTCCTCTGCCAGGGCCTCCCAGTAGCCGCCGTGCTCCGGGTCACGGGCTTTGTCTTCAAGCAGGCCGAAGAGCCAGAGGGCTGAGTCCATGATGGGCCGGGCAGAGCTTTCATTCTCCAGTACCTCCCTGATTGCGGCAGCGTACTCGGAGAGGGCGTAGAGGGCGAAGGCGTTCCCGTACACCTGCTTGCGGGTTACGAGCGGGCTGCCGTCCGGCCTGACCGACCAGTACACGCCGCCGTTATGCGTATCCAGAAAGCTCTTCATCATGTAGGAGCACGCCCTGCTTGCCATCTCCATGCAGGAGCAGGCACGGTCCTGCATGTCTGCGTCAGGGCTGTCCTTCAGAAAGCGGGCCGCCGCGCTGTATGACCAGAGGAAGCGGCTTACCATGACGATGCCGCGCCATTCCGCGGGATCGCCCTTGTTGTCGTTGCCGATCGCGCCGTAGAAGCCGCCGTTTTCCTTGTCGCATGCCCACTGCTCCCAGTAGGGGAGGATGTCCTTGATCAGCTCATCCCTCAGTTCCGCAAAAAGCCTGTCGTCCATCATACTGCCTCCTAGTTGTTTTTCCGCGCGGAGTCCCTGAGCAGGAGCCTGCCGCTTATGACCGTGTGCCCGTGCGTGTAAGGGGCGCCCGTTATCTTCTTTGTCAGCATGTCCACGGCGGTCCGCGCCATTGCGGCGGAGTCCACCTCCACCGTCGTCAGTGCGGGCTCAAGCTCCTGCCCGTCGGACAGGAAGTTGTCGAAGCCGACCACTGAGATGTCGCGGGGAACGGAAAGCCCCTTCTCCTTGAGCAGGGCAATCAGGCGGCGGGCCGTCTCGTCGCAGTTGCAGACGAATGCCGTCGGCAGGGGGTCCGGCAGCTTGATGGGCGAGTACAGGCCCTTCTTGTCCCGGTCGTTGATGATGTCGGACACGTCCGTCTTCAGCCCGTTCTCCAGCATGGCCTTCATGAATCCCATGAAGCGGTCGGTTATGCTCGTCGTCGCGTTGAAGTTGCCCACATAGAGAATCCGCCGGTGCCCCAGGTTTATCAGGTGCCGGGTCAGCTGGTACTCGCCGTAGAAATTGTCGGTCGTCACGGAGTCGATGTTGCTGTCGTCTATGTAGAAGTCCAGGAACACGGTGTTCTTGTACTGGTTGATGAAAAACCGTGCGTAGTCTTCGCTGGTCTGCCCCAGCAGGATGATGCCGTCCACCTTGTTGTTCTGCACGATTTGCGGCAGCGCCAGGTCGAATTCGTCCTTGCTGTCCAGCTGCTCCATTATGGCATACCAGCCGCGAGAGAGGAGTTCCCGCGAGAGGGCATTGTACATGGTCCAGTAGAAGGAACTGCTGCGGTCAAAGAAGTGCGCCGGAATAACCACGCCGATGTTGCCCGTATAGCTTTCATCCCGGGCGTTCTGGCTCTGGCGGGACTTCTGGATGTAGCCCATCTGGAAGGCAAGGTCCTTTATCTTCGTCCGCAGTTCCTCGCCCACTCCGTCCTTGTCCGAAATCGCCTTGGAGACAGTGACGATGCTCACTCCCAGTTTTTCCGCTATGTCCGCAAGCCGTACCTTGTGTCTGGCTTCGTTGTCCTTGTCCATGCCATCTATTTTAGCAGATTTTAGCTAATTTAACAAGGTAATTTAGCGGATTTAGGCGATGTGTCCCGGCCGGGCTTTGGGCAGAGATTCGAGGCGTTTTGGCGCGCATTTCTTAAAATTTGGTCGAAAATATTGCAAAAACTATTCTTCCGGGTAGGTGACAAACATGGCTGACGGATTTATACTGGGAGTATATTACAGGGAATGAGGAATGAGGGACATGACGCGGCCGCTCAGATGCCTTTTTCATTTTGCATTCCTTAAATTGAATAATTGCACAGGAGTTTTTTATGGATGCAAGCAAGGTTGATTCGTTCTTTGTGACGAACGGGAAGAACTTACCCATGGATAAGATTGAATCCCTGCGGGAAAAAATGTTGCAGCTTGACGATTCCCGCTACATGACGATTACCTCAGTGGAGCTCAAGGATTCGACGACGATGATTTTGATAAGCTTTTTCCTCGGTGAGCTCGGCGTGGACCGCTTCATGATGGGCGAGACGGGAATGGGAGTCCTCAAGCTGCTTACGGGCGGCCTTTGCGGTATCCTCTGGCTCCTTGACGTGATCAATATAACCAAAAAAACAAAGGAATACAATTACAACGAACTTATAAAGGTTCTGTAAGCCTTAAGGCAAACTGATCAGAAGGGGATGCCGTCATCGTAGATTCGATATGCGTAATCAGGATATTGTTTCATGTCCCTTGCCCGACGTGCGGGGTGACGAGGGCATTGCTCTCGTTGCTGACGGGAAATGTATCCGGTTACTGCTATTATAACGTGATGGCTGTTCCCTTGCTTTTTGCGACGGTGCTGATGGTGATCGGGACAAGGCGGAAAATAAAAGCGCTCACGGTCATAAGCTCCGTCATCCTGCTTCTGAATATCCCTTACTATATAATCAGGCTGGTTTCCGGGACTATCCCGTGATTGACCGGCATCTCCGGTCTGGCTCAGGGCAGCCTGCCGCCCGTCCTCTCAGTCCCGGCTGGCTCAAGAGCTCCTTTTGGTCCCGTCCGGCCCGCGTGTTTTCTCTCAGTCCCGGCTGGCCTTGGGGTCGCCGGTGATGGGGATCTGCTCGCCCAGATAGGTAGGTTTTGCGCCCAGTGCCACGTTCAGGAAGGCCTTGACCCGGGCCAGAAACTCGCGGATTTCCCAGCCGGCCTTTGTTCTCCGCGCATACTGAAACTGCTCCGGGGCCTCCAGCGCGACGGCGTCCAGGCCCAGCTTGCGCGCGATGTAGACCGCCCGGCAGGTGTGAAACTTCTGCGTCACGATGACCGCGTCCTTGACGCAGAACACATCCCTCGCCCGGTAGGCGGTTTCGTAGGTGGAGAAGCCCGCATGATCCAGAAACACGATGGAGTCGTCCGTCCCGTAGACCCGCTGCATATAGGCGAGGATCTGGTTCACTTCGTCGTAGTCCTTGCGTCCGTGGTCGCCCGATACGAGGATGCGCTCTGCCTTGCCCGCCTGAATGCAGCGGAGCGTCCCCTCTATGCGGTCGGCGACGACATGGGAGACGGTGTTGCGGAAGACCCTGGCTCCCGGCAGTATTACCGTGTATTTATATGGAAGAGAATTGACGTCGGAGTAAACGTAGGGGCGGGCATAGGAAACGACATAGAGGTTTACAGCTATGCAGAAGAGGCCCAGGAGGGCTGCGGCGGACAGCAGGATTAAGAAGACGGCGCGCACTTTTCTCATGACAGGGGCAATGATAGGGCGGGTCCGGGGAAATGTCAATGGGGTCGGGCGCGGGCGACATGCCCACATAACGCACCGCGCTACGCAGCTGCTTGTGCGGTGTGGAAAAAATCCCTTTTCCGTGCTAGTATAAGACAAAGGCACAGACGATGGACACGAGTAAAAAGGAAGGAACTGCGCCCGCCCTTACGAAGAGGCGGGTATTCGACATAATCCAGATAGGGCAGATAAGCGACCTGCCTTCGCGGGCGTTCGACTTCTTCATCATTACGATGATCCTGATGAACATTGCGGCCCTGCTGCTGAAGACCTTCGGCAGCCTGGCGCACTACGTCCCCCTGTTCAATGCGGTGGAGGTATTTACGACGGTGGTATTCATCGTGGAGTACGCGCTCAGGATCTGGACGGCAGACTTCCTGTACCCGGACGACGGGCCGGTCGCCTCCCGCTTCCACTTCATCGGAAGCTTCAACGGAGTGGTTGACCTTCTGACGATCCTCCCCATCTACTTTCTGGAAGGCTTCATCGCGTTCAGGATGCTGCGGGTGGTCAGAATCCTCCGCCTGTTCAGGATCAACGCCTACTACGACTCCTTCTACGTCATCCGCGATGTCATCTACAAGAAGAAGAACCAGCTCACCTTTTCCTTCTTCATCCTGTTCATCCTCATGCTCGCCTCATCCCTGTGCATTTACAGCGCGGAGAAGGACGCGCAGCCGGACGTGTTCAACAACGCCTTCTCCGGCATCTGGTGGAGCATCGCCACCCTGCTGACGATCGGCTACGGCGACATCTATCCGGTGACGACGACGGGGCGCATTATGGGAATCATCATCGGCATGCTGGGCGTGCTGACGGTCGCCATTCCGACGGGTATACTGTCGGCGGGTTTCGTGGAAGAGTATACGAACGTCTCCAACCCGCTCAACGACCGCTCGCTCCGGCTGGAGGAAATCATCGTGAACCTGGACAGCGCGTGGATCGGCAGGACGGTGTCCTCCATAGAGCGCGACTCAGGCATCCGCATCCTGCTCGTGTACCGGGACGGCAGGCGGCGCTATGCCAAGGCGGGCGACATCATCCGCTTGGACGACGTGCTGGTGTACGAGCGCTCTGACGACCGGGACGGCGAGCAGGGAAAGGCTTGAAGAATCGCGGTTCAAGGTTCTTGGCAGAGTAAAAGGTCAGGTAGTTGTCGTTGTGGTTTACACACCAGTCTTGCACTTCCGTTCGAAAGGTCAGGGATGGCAAAATGCGGTCAATGACTTTCTTATGAATGCATACAGACAGGGACAAATTTAGCAAATCCTGTCTCCCTGTCCGCTCCATCGACTTCGCCTACTCCATCAGCTTGTAGCTCCACCCGGTGAAGCGGAAGGACTTGCAGGTGACGAGCCTGCCAGTGCGGGTGTTGAGGACGATGGCGCAAAGGTCCGCGCCGTCGGGGGCGGACAGTTCCTGCGTGCGGGGATGTCCGTCCTCCGTCGTGTAGAGGCGGGCGCGGAAGTTCCTGCCGTCGTCAAAGGCGGAAAGGCTGATGGCCCCGTCCGAGAAGCTGAGCGATGCCGCCCCGCCGTCACGGGAAAGCGCGGCCGTGCGGACGCTCCCGGTAAAGTAGCAGGCAGCGTCACCGCTTCCCCATGCAACAAGACCCTCCGCATAGGAGGGGTATTCTTCCCGCAGCACGGCGGCAAGATTCCAGTCTTCTTCCAGAGCGTGGCCGGTCCGCGTGATGAAGAGGGCGGACAGGGGGACGCCGCCTTCCGACTGGCCTGTTCCCTGAATCCACT
>CADBRC010000305.1 GCA_902796985.1 uncultured Spirochaetaceae bacterium | reverse complement strand
CGCGGTGTCCTGGGCGGAGGCGGCCATGTCGCTTCCTGCTATCCCCAGCTCGTTCTTGGAGGCCTTGACCTCCTTGATGATGTCCTGAAGCTTCTCTGTAAATTGATTGAATCCCTGCACCACCTGGCCGATTTCGTTGCCGGAACTGACCGCGATTCGCTGGGTCAGGTCGGCGTTGCCCGTCGCGATACCGCGGATGGTGTCGCGGACGGTGCGGAGCGGCCTGAGGGCGACGACCAGCACCACGCCGCCCAGCACGAGGATGACGATGAGGACCCCGATGCCGAACGCCGTCGTCGCAGCAGCAATCTTGTCACCCAATGCTTCAATCGAACCCTGCGCGACGGTGAAGCCGAATGCCCAGGGGGTGTCCTCAATGCTGCCGTAGACAACGAGATCCTGTCCGTTCCCTGTGTAGGACTTAATCCAGCCGTAGCCGGACTCGCCGTTGACCATCTTCTGGGAGTAGGGAATGAGGTCCTCATGCCCCTCGCCGGGGTTGGTCAGGAAGTTGCCGCCATCCGCCGCATAGGGGTGGTACATGACGTTGCCGTCGTGGTCCAGCATGAACTGCCAGACACCGGCAGGGACGTTCAGCTCCTTGACGGGCTTGATGAGGATTTCCAGCGGGATAATCCCCGTAATCATGCCGAACAGCTTGCCGTTTCTATCCTTGAGCGGCTCGGACACGTGAACGACAGTCTTGCCCGTCGTCTTGGCGGTAACGGGGTTGTCCACGTAGCGGGCCTTACCCTGCTTCATTATTGCCTGGAAGTAGTCGCGGGTAGATATCTCGGTCGGCTTGCCCTGATCGGTGACCGCCTTCCCGTCAGGACCGGTAATCATCATGTATTCGTACTCGGAGGCCCTGACATGGGTGTTGGCCAGCATCCACTGGATTGCCGCATCAAGGTCACCGTCCTTCATCACGTCCGCATGAACGTAGACCTGCAAATCCTTGAAGTAGCCTTCCACGTTGTTATCTATCGCAAGCTTAAGCGCGTCCGCAAGAGTTCTGTAGCTCTCCGCGTTGGACGCCTTGGAGTCAGCCTTTGCGATTCTGGAAATCGCGAAAACCTGCACCGCCGTCATAATGGCGAAGCCCGCCCCAATCATCAGTATGAGGTAGGCGACAAGGCTCAGGGACTTTTTCTGATTGTTTTCCATTATATAAATTCCTCCGGGCATTTATCCGCTTATTATAACACGGAAAATGCCACAAAGCAATTTATTTTTTAAACCCTGAATTCGTCTATCTGCTTGCCGATCTTGCCGATTGACTGCTCCATCTTGTCCGAGACCTCCTGGAGGGCGACCCCCGTCTCGTTTATCTTCCTGGCCCCCGCGAGCATCTCGTCCATGCTCTGCTTCATCGAGATGGTCACGTCCTGCAGCAGCTGCACCTCGGAGAGGATGAGCTTGTTGCCCTCCTGCATTTCGCCGGAGGCAACCTTGACCTCCTGCGTACTGTCGTTCATCATCTTGAGCGCACCGACAATCTGCTTGCTTCCCTCATTCTGCTCCTCCATCGCCGTCCGCACCTGCATGACCAGCTGGTCAGTGTCGGCAAGCTCCTGCGAAACCTGCGAGAAGGTCCGGCTTGCCTCCTCGGAGGCATGCACGACGTCCGCTATGGAAGTCATTATCTGGTTCAGCTGGTTGCTTATCTGCGTGGACTGCTGGCTGGAAGTCTCGGAGAGCTTACGGATTTCGTCCGCGACGACCGCGAAGCCCTTTCCTGCCTCGCCCGCGTGTGCCGCCTCAATAGCGGCGTTCATGGCGAGCAGGTTGGTCTGCTCCGCGATGCTTGAAATTGCCGTGTTCGCGTCCTGCAGCGTGGCGGACTGGCTCTCGATGGCGGCGACTTTCTGGCTCACCGCCTCCAGCTTGCTGAAGCCCTCCTGCGAATGGGTGTGCAGGTCGCCGAAGACCTCCTTCATGCGCTCCACCGAGCTCGTGACCGCATTGATGTTGCCTATCATCTCCTCGACGGCGGAACTTGCCTGGGACACGCCGGAAGACTGGCCCTCTATCATGTGGTTGAGCGAGTCTATGTTGGCGGAAATCTCGTCCACCGCCCCGGCGGTCTGGTCCACGCTCTTCTTCTGGTTGTCTATCTGGTGGCCGAAGCTGTCTATGTTCGCGATAATCTGATGTATCGCGGTCGCTGTGTCCTCCGCAGAGGCAGCCATGTCCTCGCCCGCTATGCCCAGGTCGTTCTTGGATGACTTGATCTCCCTGATGATGTCCTGAAGCTTCTCGGTAAACTGGTTGAAGCCGTTAACCACCTGCCCGATTTCGTTGTTGGAACTGACCGTAATGCGCCGGGTCAGGTCAGCATTGCCCGTTGCGATGCCGTGTATCGTGTCACGGACGACGGTAAGCGGCTTGAGGGCGGCAACGAGGACGATTCCTCCGAGGAGGAGGATTGCGATGAGCACCCCGATGCCGAAGCCTACCGAAGTCAGGGCTATCTTGTTGCCGAGCGCCTCCATCGTGCCCTGCGCGACGGAAAAGCCGAACGCCCAGGGAGTACCCTCTATGTAGCTGTAGACGAGCAGGTCCTGCCCGTTCCCCGTGTAAGACTTGATCCAGGCGTAGCCGGACTCGCCGTCAATCATTTTCTGCGAGTACTGGATGAGGTCCTCATGCCCCTCACCGGGGCTGGTCAGGAAGTTGCCCCCCTCAGCCGCCGCCGGATGGTAGATGATGTTTCCGTAATGGTCCAGCATGAACACCCAGACCCCGTCCGGCACGTTCAGCTCCTTGACGGGCTTTATGAGGTCGGCGACGTCTATGACCCCCGTAATCATGGCAAACTTTTTACCGTGCTTGTCCTTGAGCGGCTCGGACACGTGGATGACGGTCTTGCCCGTCGTCCTCGCAACGACGGGGTTGTCCACGTAGCGGGACTTGCCCTCTTTCATTATTGCCTGGAAATAGTCACGGTCGTTTATCTCGGTCCGCTTCCCCACGTCAGTGAAGGCGAGTCCGTCCGGACCGGTGATCATCATGTAGTCGAACTCGGCGGCCCTGACCCTGGTGTTGTCCAGCATCCAGCGGGCCGCGGCCTCCAGGTCGCCGTCCAGCATCACGTCCGCACCGGCATAGACCTGCAGGTCCTTGAAGTAGCCTTCCACCGTGTTGTCCATCGCGAGCTTAAGCGCGTCCGCAAGGATGCTGTAGCTTTCCACGTGGTCGGCCTTGGAATCAGACTGCGCAATTCTGGAAAGGGAAATTACCTGTATCGCAGTCAGGAGGGCGAATCCCGCCCCAATCATCAGGATAAGGTAAGCGACCAGGCTCAGCGACTTTTTCTGATAGTTTGCCATAACAAAATTCCTCCGAATAGAATCAGTATAGCACGGGAACCGCCGCAACGCAAAGCTTTTGTTGCTTTTACTGGCAGAAAAACTGCCGCTGCCGCGATCCCCGGTTTATGGCTCTAAAAATTGTGCTTCGCGCAGGTTCAGAGATACCCTTTAGACCTTAAAGAGGTCTATCTGGCTGCCGATCCTGCCGATGGCATCCTTCATCTTACCGGATATGTCGCCCAGAACGCTGCCGGTCTCGCTGATCCGCTGCGCCCCGGAAGCCATCTGGTCCATGCTCTGCCTCATGCTGGACGTGACTTCCTGCAGGCTTGACATCTCCCGCTTGATTTTCTCGCTGCGGACGGACATCTCCTTGGAAGCCTTGCGGACCTCGCCGGTGCTCTCGTTCATGTTCTTGAGCGCGCCGCCTATCTGCTTGCTGCCCTCGTTCTGCTCCTCCATCGCAGCCTTAATCTGCATGACCAGGTCATCGGTCTCCTTTATCTTGCTGGACACGGACGCGAACGCCTCGCTGGACTCCCTGGACGCGCTGACGACCTCGGTAATCGAATCCTTTATCTTCTTCAGCTGTTCGCCGATTGTCTTGGACTGGGAGCTTGAAGTCTCGGAGAGCTTGCGGATTTCGTCGGCGACGACGGAGAAGCCCTTTCCCGCCTCGCCCGCGTGGGCGGCCTCAATTGCGGCGTTCATGGCGAGCAGGTTGGTCTGGCTTGCGATGCTGGAGATGGCCTGGTTTGCCTCCTGCAGCATCTTGGACTGGTCCTCAATCTGGCTTATCTTCTCGTTGACGGCCTGCTGCTTGTTGAAGCCGGACTGTGCGTCAGCCGAAAGCGCCTGGAAGGAACCGGCCATCTTGTCCACGGACTGGTTGACCGAAGAGATGTTGCCTATCATCTGCTCCACGGCGGTGGAAGCCTCCGAAACCCCGGCAGACTGGCTCTCGATGAGGTCGTCCATGCTCTGGATGTTCTGGGAGATGTCGTCCACGGCAACGGCGGTCTGGCTGACGCTGCCGCCCTGGCTCGTTATCTGGGAGGAGATGTCGTCTATGTTCGAGATTATCTCCGATATCGCACCCGCAGTGTCGTCCGCACTCCGGGTCATCTCGTCGCCGGATTCGGTGAGCCGGGCCTTGGAGCCCTGCACGTCCTTCATAATCTGCTGGAGCTTGTCCAGGAAGAGGTCGAAGTGGATGATGAGGTCGCCTATCTCATCACGGATGTAGAGCTTGCAGCGTTTGGTCAGGTCAGCGTCGCCGGTCTCCAGTTCCTTGAGGAAGTTCGTCACGTTGTAGATGCGCCACATGAGCCAGTGGATGAAGGTGTAGCTGCATATCAGGAGAAAGGCAATGAGCACCGCCGTAATGGGGATGACGATGGCGAGCGTAGTCTTTTTGACGTTCTTGACCATCTCCACGTCCTTCGCTATGAAGAGCATGCCCGCTATGCTGCCGTCGCCGTTCGAGAGGGGCTGGTAGGTCGAGTAGTACTCCTTGCCCTTGATGATGTTCTTGCCCTCGAAGCTCTTGCCCTCGTGAAGGACACTGTTGATTATGTCCTCGTTGTCCAGGCGCGTTCCCTTCACGTCAGGCAGGGTGGAGTCCACCCGCGTCGCATCCCTAAATATCGTGCATTCGACGTTGTAGCCGTCCTGCATCAGTTCGGCGAAGTAGCCGTTGGTCAGGTCATATCCGGCAAGGACGCAGCCTGCAACCTTGCCGCCGTCCATTACGGGACAGGCCGCGAGCGCAGCGAAATCCAGCGTCCCTATAGCCTCGAAGGTCTCGGTGGGCTTTCCCCGGAGCGCGCCGTACACGCAGGAGAGG
>CADBRC010000304.1 GCA_902796985.1 uncultured Spirochaetaceae bacterium | reverse complement strand
TGATTCCGTCAACGTCCCAGACAATCTGTCCGTAGGGATAGTCGATGGCGACACTCTCGTAGACCTTGTTGATCTCGTCATACTGGGTCCACGCGCCCTTCGCATCGCGGATCTCCAGGTCATCGTTGCGGCCCCACCAGTAGTTGGTCGTAATGCCGTTCGCATCGTCCGTGTATCCTGCGGTCCTGTCGCGGTAGCCGTTCCTGTCGATGACGTACTGCTCGCCGAGAATTCCGTAGTTGAACAGCTCATAGCACTCCTTGTCGTTGCGGATGAGGTCATAGACCATCAGCGCGCGCTCGGGGTTCTTGGAACCGGCGGAAATCGCCATCGCACCGTGGGTGATCAGCATGCGGGTGAGCGTCTTGCTCTCCTCGCCGAACCAGAAGAACCGGCAGTCCGCGCCGGGCACGTTCTCATTAAGCCTGGGGCAGACGTCCGTGTACCAGGTCTGGGTGTGGTGCTGCTCTGCGGAAACCTGTCCCAGCTTCATCTCGGAGCGGTTGTCGCTCGTGGTGTTGTTCAGGACGTCCTTCTTCCATACACCGATCGTATCCCATTCCTTCATCAGCTTGGCAAAGTTGACCAGCTCGTTGCCCTCAAGGTAGGGGGAGTAAATCTTCTTCAGGTCGTTCTTGTTCACGCCGAACATTCCGTACACGTTGATTCCGTCGAGCGGGATGAAGCTGCCCTTGGAAGCGATGTATCCGCCTGAAATCTGGGCCGCCTGGGTTCCGTCGCTGTCCCACGGGATGATGTCGGGGTGGTTCTTCTTGACGGAGCGGAAGTAGGTCGTCAGGTCCTCCCATGAGTGCACGCCGTTCGTAAGTCCAGCTTCCTTGGCAAAGTCACCGCGGTACATAAAGCCGTGGTTAATCCACTGCGCGTAGTTGTCCTCAGGGATCAGGTAGATGTCGCCGTTGTACTTACACATGTCCCAGTGATCGCGTGAGACGGATGCCCAGGTCTTGGGGCAGTACTGCTTGAGCATATCCTCAGAGAGGGCGAGGAAGGCACCGTTCTTGGAGTTCTTCCATGCGTCCAGCCAGTCGGTCGCCGTTCCGACCAGGTCAACCGTACCGTCCATCTGGGCGAGCGTCAGGTTGTAGTTGGTCAGGTAGTCCGTCCACGGGATGTAGTAAATCTGGAGCTCAGCATTGCACTTCTCGTTGAGAATCGCGTTGAGCTTCTCAAGCATCTTCTCGGTCGCGCCGTTCGTCGGCTTGTTGCCCGTCGTCATGTACTGGATGACCACGTGCTTGGACGGAACGGAGCCGGAAGCGGCACCGGAAGCAGCGGAAGAACCGCCATCCTTCTTTCCGCCGCAGGACATCAATGACGCGGCAAGTCCCATGCACAGGGCAGCCGTCAATACACGGTTCAGTTTCTTCATAAAAAATCCTCCTGTCTGCATTGCAAACTGTGTTTTCTTCTATATATTAACCCTTCACGGCTCCCACCGTGATTCCAGAGATGAAGTACTTCTGGACGAAGGGATATACCATAACTATAGGCCCGGTCGCAACGACCGCCGTAGCCATCTTGAGCGTCTCCTGCGGGAAGTCGGAGAAATCGACGTAGGCTCCCGCAATCGAGTTCTTCAGGTACTGGGCCTGATTGACAATCTGGTAGAGCATGTACTGGAGCGGCTTGTAGGTGACGCGTGCGCTCAGGAAGAGCGAAGACTGGTACCACTCGTTCCAGTAGCCGAGCGCGAGGAACAGGCCGATTGTCGCAAGGGCGGGCTTGAGCATCGGCAGGATCAGGCGGACAAAGATCGTGAAGTCTCCCGCGCCGTCAATCTTACCCGCCTCGGTCAGCTCGTAGGGAACGGACTTGACGTAGTTCTTCATCAGGATAATGAGCCAGGGGGACATCAGCAGGGGCAGCAAAACCGCCAGATAGTTGTCCTTCAGGTGGTAGGTCCGCACCATCAAGAGGTAATAGGGGGCCAGTCCCGCCGAAAAGAGCGAGGCGAAGTAGATGAAGAAGGAAATCCCGTTGCGGAAAGGGAAGTCCTGCCTGTTGAGCGCATAGCCGGTCATGGAGATGATGCTCAGGCCGAGCAGCGTTCCGATGCCCGTCATAAGGATCGTGACGATGTACGCGCCGAGGATGACTCCCCCGTTCTGGAAAATCATCTTGTAGGCCTCAAGCGAGGGCGACTGCGGCACGATGGAAAAACCGTTGAGGCGGACGACTTCCTCCGCGCTGAACGAGGTCGCGATGATCAGCAGAAAGGGCACGACGCACAGGATGGTGTAGGCCAGTATGACCAGCACCGCAAGATGCTCCACAAAGCGGTCGGACGTGGTTCTTCTTACCATAACAACTGCCTCCTCTTAGAACAGCGAGTAGTCCGGCTCGATGGACTTGATGATTTTGTTCACGATCATGACGATCGCGAACCCTATGACGGACTGGTAGAATCCGACGGCGGACGCAGTGGAGAAGTTGAAGTCCGTCATCGTCGCGCGGTAGACGTAGGTCTCGATGATGTCGGTCGTCGAATAGAGCAGGGAGTTCCTTCCGATGATGTTGTAGAAGAGGCCGAAGTTACCCTTGACGATTCCTCCGAGCGCGAAGAGGATCAGGATGACGAAGGTCGGCTTCAGGCTCGGCAGCTCGATGTAGCGGATTCTCTGGAAGGCGTTCACGCCGTCAATCTGCGCGGCCTCGATCGTCTCGCTGTCGATTCCCATGATCGTCGCGAAGTAGATGATCGTGTTGTAGCCCGTCACCTGCCAGAGCTGGATCAGGACGATGAGGAAGGGCCAGGCCTTCGGCTCCTGGTAGGGTGCCCAGGGCTCCATGTCCATAAGCTTGAGCAGGCCGTTCAGGAAGCCGTACTCGTAGTTGAAGATGTTGTAGACCAGAAGGCCGACGAGGACGGCGGAGATGAAGTAAGGGAGCAGCATGATCGTCTGCGTGATTTTCTTGAACCAGTGCCTGCGTATCTCGTTTATCAGGATGGCCATGAAGACCGCGACGATGTTGTCCAGCATCAGGAAGGCGAAGTTGTAGGCCACGGTGTTCCGGGTCAAGGCCCAGAGGCGGCCCGAGGTGAACAGGAACTTAAAGTTGTCCAGGCCGACAAACTTGCTGCCGAAGATGCCCTTTGCGTAGTTGTACTTGACGAACGCGACGTAGAGCCCCGGCAGCGGCAGATAGTGGAACGCGATGAAGAACGCTATCGCAGGAACGCACATAAGGATGAGCGTCCTGTTCCTCTTCACCTTCTCGGCAAAAGTCAGCGGCTTGCGTACGCCGGGCATCAAATCTTTCATCAGCACTCCTCTGGAACTCGTTTTGAAAACCTTTTCATATTTATGGTAACACCAGTTCCCGGATTTGTAAAGAAAAAAATTTGCGCCTGAGATGCCCGGCCTTTGCAGGGCCCCGCCCCCTGCAGGCACTGAACTCGGTGCCCGCAGGAACTTCCCTACTTCCGCTTCTTTTTCCGGCCCTTGAGCCAGCGGCGGTGGGAGACGAGCGGCTTTGCGTACTTGGAGGTCTTCATGATGACGTACCAGCCGACCAGGGCGGACACGAGGCATATCGCACTCGTAAAGACCATGCCCATAAAGCCCGCGTTGCCCCAGGGCAGGGGGATGTTCATGCCGAAGAAGCTCGTGACGAAGGTCGGTATCGTGATTACGATGGAAATGATCGTCATGCGCTTCATCACGATCGAGAGGTTGTTGGAGATGAGCGAGGCGCACGCGTCCATCATCTGCGCCATGATGTTGGTGTAGGTGTCCGCCATCTCCATGGCCTGGCGGTTGTCCACGTCCACGTCGTCCAGCCAGTCGCGGTCGTCCTCGTCGAACTTGAGGATGCGGGTCTTCTTGAGCTTTTCCAGCAGCAGCTGGTTGCTTTTGAGCGAGGTCTCGAAGTAGACGAGCGACTTCTGGATGTTCAGCAGCTGCAGGAACTCCTCGTTTTCCACCGTGCGGAACATCTCGTTCTGTATCGTGGTCGCCCGCCGGTTCAGCTCCTTCAGGTAGCGCAGGAAGGTCAGGTCGCCCCGGGCCAGTATGCGGATGATGAAGGCCGGAATATCGGTGATGTTCAGCTCCTTGACCCGGTTGGCGGAGAAGTCCCGCAGAACCTCGCAGTCCGTCCAGCATATCGTAATTACGACCTTTCCGAAGGTAATGATGCCGAGCGGGGCACAGAAGTAGCTGATGTCGTTGTTTGGATTGAACACCGGCAGTCGGAGGATCGTCAAAATGTACTGGGAGTCCTCGTTATAGTCGATGTACTCGATGCGGGAAAGCTCGTCTGGGTCCAGAATGTCGAGGATGCTCTCCGTGTCCACGTGGTAGCGGGTCTCCAGCACATCCACGTCATCGCTCGTGACGGAGCGGGCATCCACCCAGGTTAC
>CADBRC010000303.1 GCA_902796985.1 uncultured Spirochaetaceae bacterium | reverse complement strand
TTGAGAGTCCGGAACTACAGCGCCCGGGCGAAGCGGATCTCATCTGCTCCCAGCGTATCATTGGGGCTGAGCAGGCAGGACCGGTATACGACGTGCTTGAGTTCCCGGATGTTGCCGGGATACTGGTAGGACGAGAGCTTTTCCAGTGCAGAGGCAGACAGGGACTTGCCCTCATCCTGAGCAAAACGGACTGCCAGGGCCGGTATGTCGCCGGGCCGCTCCCTGAGGGGAGGAACGCGGACTGTCACCATGCTTATGCGGCCCCACAGCTCCTCGCGGAACCGCCGTTCCCTGACGGCCTCTTCCAGATCCATGTTGGTGGCAAAGATTATCCTGCCTGAAAAGGGCAGCTCCTTCAGGCTGCCGACCCGGCGGAAAGTCCTCCTGTCCAGGGCGGAGAAGAGCTTGGACTGAAGGTGCAGGGGAAGTTCGCCTATCTCGTCCAGAAAGAGCGTCCCTTCGCCCGCTGCCTCCAGCAGGCCCATCTTGCTTACCGCATCCGTGTATGCCCCGGAAACCGTTCCGAACAGCTCGCTCTCGAACAGGTTCGGGGGTATGTTCGCAAGGCTCTCGCTGAGGAAGTTCCCCTGCCGTCCGGACCAGTCGTATATCTTCTCCGCAAGCCAGGACTTGCCGGCTCCGCTTTCACCGACGAGCAGGACATCCGCCCGTGTCCGCGCAATGGTTTTTACATTCTCAATGAAGGATTCTTTCCTGTAACGGGAGACAGGGTCTGCCGCTACGCCCCTGCCCGGTATGAGTGCCGGATTCTTCAGCCTTTCCAGTCTGGGACGCGCCTTCCCGTATTCCGGGTTTCCATTCCCCAATATCTCCGGCAGATTCTCCAGGAAAAAAACATCCAGACATTTCGCCCGCCCCGCACAGGCTTTGGCCCTGTCATCCAGTGAGTCCGCGTCCGTCAGCAGGAATACCGTGCAGCTGTGTGCCTGAAGGCCGCCTGCAGAAGACAGAACGGACTCCAGATCGGTCCGGTCCAGAAAATCACCGTCCAGCAGCAGCACATCCACCCGGGGAATGAGGGAGAGGATTGTCGAGAGGCATTTCTCATGGATGACGTGCAGGTTCAGGCCGCCCGTGTTCCGGACGGCAAGCTGGCAGCTCCGGGCGACAAAGGCCGACTGTGTGAAAAGATACAGTTCCATCGCTTGGATCAGTCGGTCAGGCGGTGCCAGACGAGCATCAGCTTGTAGGAGATGAACGGGAAAATGAGGAAGCACTTGAGCGGCGACCTCAGGAGTTCGGGGAAGAACTCCAGCCCCTTGTCGAATGTCTCTTTCCTGACGTGGGCCTTGCGCTCGCTGAAAATAGCGATTGCGTCGGGGTAATAGAGGAACATGCTTGTACTGAACGATTCCCGCCTGTTGTGGAACCAGCAGAATTTGTCCTTGAGTCCGTCGCTCATTATGACCAGGGAGGGGGAAGATTTGCGCACGGCCTCAGTGACGGCGGCATCCTCCGACTTGGGATAGTAGCCTACATAACGGCCGACGATTTGCAGGCTCTTGAAGGTCATGCGGACGTTCCGTTCCGCCGCGAGCAGGGTCTTCTTGTGGCCTCCCAGAAGGTAGACGGACTTGTAGCGGTTCTCCAGCAGGGTCATTATGTTGACCATTGTCTCGAAGGGATTCCAGCGGGTGGGCACAGTCAGCTTGAGGAACCTGGCCCCGGTGATTATGCTCTTGGATATGGGCAGCACCAGATCAGCCTGTTTGACGGCCTTTGCGAAATCGCTCTTTCCCCTCGCCTTGAGCAGATCCCAGATGGACAGAAAGACAATCTGCTTGGGGCCTTCCCTTTCCATCAGGGAAACGATGGCTGCCTCGAAGTCCGAGGGACGGCAGATGTCTACGGGCACGCCAAGCAGGTTTATTCGTTCAATTTCCATATATCCGACTCCACAATCGCGCCCTGCAGGGCCGCCAGCCCGTACAGGGCCGCCGTCTCGCAGCGCAGGATGTTTGTTTGCAGGTGCACGGGGATAAAGCCGGCTTCCTTCGCCCGTCCCAGCTCGGAGGGCGAGATGCCGCCTTCCGCTCCCACCATAACCGCTATATCGGCATTTCCGGGGGCGTTTTTAAGGGGGAAGCAGCGGCCGACCGCCCTGTGAACCGGCAGGGTTCCCTCGCTCCGCTCATAGAGCACGAACGCCAGCCTGTCTGCACTCCCCCCTTCCGGCACATCCTTCCAGAACGCGAGTGCCTCATCAAACTTCATGCAGGACAGCACCTCCGTCCCGACGGGACTGCCGCTCTGCTCGCGGGCCTCGGTGATGACCTTCTGCCAGCGGTTGTCCTGCGGGGAGGACTTCTTGACAGCACTCTCGATGTTTCCCTTCTGGCAGAACTCCCCTGCGACGGGTATAATGGAAGAAACTCCGCACTCCGTTGCCTGCCGTATGATGAGGTCCATTTTCGGGGGCTTGGGAACGAGCTGGAAAAGGTGAAAGCGGAAATGCCCCGGGATCCCGGCAGGAGGGACTGCCAGACTGTTACCGGCGGATGCGGCAGCTTCTCCGGCCAGCGACAGGGTCAGCGTCCTGGACTGGCTGTCCACCTTCGCGACCGTCATGGGCTGAAGGATGCCCGAAGGCAGACGGACGTGCAGCATGTCGCCTTCCTCAAGGCGCAGGACAAAAGCAAGGTAATGGAACTTGTCTCCCTCTACCCTGATGCAGCCGTCCTTGTCAGGCTCATGTCCGGAAACGAACTGTCTCATCCGTGTTCTCATCCTCCCTGCCGGCTATTATAGTACATTATGGCTATATGTCAAGGCTGCTGGCTATAGATGCCGGCAAGTCCGGCACTATTGACAAAAGGAAACGGGAAAGGATACGGTGGAGCTTGCCGTCATGGGGGTTCTGAAAGAATTCTGGGACGAGTTGAATCCCTGTCAGATATATGTGATGGCGTTGTAATAGTTGTAATATGAAAGACGAACTTTTTGAGAAGAACCTGTTTTTGGAATCAGAGCGGCTTATCCTGCGGCCGATTGAAGAAACTGACGGGGCAGGTAAAGTTGCCGCAGCGCATAAAAGAGGCGGGGCAGCCCCGGGATAACAAAGAGTTCGATTGACGGAAACAGACGGCAGGAATATACTGTAAAAAGAGGTGGTTTAATGAGTGAATTTATCGTAAAACGCAACGAACTTCTGTCGGCGAAAGTCATCAAGGGGCTTGAGTCAAGGAACATGAGCGGCTATTACGCTGCAAATAAAGAAGAAGCACTGAAGAAGGCACTGGAGCTGATTCCGGAAGGCAGCACGGTCACGATGGGCGGCGGCATGAGCGTGCATGAGATCGGGCTGTCAGATTTCCTCAAGAAGGGAAACTATAATTTCATCGACCGGGATGCCTGTGAGGACAGGCACGCCGCGATGCTCAAAGCCTACGATGCTGACGTATACCTTGCCAGCGTGAATGCGATGACCGAGGACGGCGTACTCGTGAACATCGACGGGAACTCCAACCGGGTTTCTGCCATAGCGCACGGCCCCAGAAAGGTCATTTTCATTGTCGGGATGAACAAGGTGTGCTCGGACGTTGACGGCGCAATGAAGCGGGCCAGAAACGTCGCTGCCCCCATAAACGCACAGCGGTTCGGCCTTTCCACGCCCTGCTGCAAGACGGGCGCCTGCATGGACTGCAAATCACCCGATACGATTTGCTGCCAGTTCCTCATAACGAGATTCTCCCATCACAAAGACAGGATCCACGTAATACTGGTGAACGACAGCCTCGGCTTCTGATGATGCGGCGGGAACCGGGAAGGGGCATATTCCCTTCCCGGACGGTCCGCCTATGCCAGATTCTTCTTCCGGAGCTCCTGCAGGATTGCCTTCAGCTGGTAGGTGAAGGAATAGAGGTCGTTGAACAGCATGGCATTTTTTGATGCGCTGTCCGCAAAATCCTCCAGACGCTTCTTGGACGCATCCTCACCGTCCTGGATGTCCCTGACAATTGACTGAATGTTCTGCAGGTTCGCCGCAATGGCCCCGCTTATCTGTTCGACATCCCTGTTGTTCGCCGCATTGCTGTTGCGCACGCTCTCGAATGCCTTCAGCGTATTCTCGGTCTCGGTCGTAAGTGCCGTAAGGGAATTCGTGTTGCTGAGGGTCTCCTTTTCCAAACCGGAAATGCTCGCGGACAGCCTGTCCATGTCGGAGAGGATTTTGCCCGTTGCCTTTTTCGTGTTCTCGGACAGGGTCTTGACTTCGTTCGCGATAATCCTGAATCCCGCGCCTGCTGCGCCCGCATGGGCCGCCTCTATGGAAGCGTTGAAGGAAAGCAGGTTCGTCTGCTCGGATATGTTTACGATTCCGTCAATCTGCTTCTTTATTTCCATTGTCTGCGCAATGACGGACTTGAACTGCTCCGCGTAACGCCGCTGCCCCTCCTCGATGCGGGTCACGGACTCGCCCAGCGTCTCTATGGCAGTGAAAATACTGCCCAGGCGTTCGTTGTTCGTCTCCGCCCGCTGGGACATCTGCCCCGCTGCCTGCTCCATGTCCTTTGATGTCTGGGTCAGCGTGTTGAGCTTGGCTTTCTGCTTGTCGGCAGTTTCCTCTGCGGAACTGCTGCTTCCGATGTACGAGCCGAGGAATTCCGATCCGACGGCATCCTTTGCAAGATAGGTAATGAGCGTATCCGTCAGCTCAAGTCCGCTTCTTATCAGTTCCTGCGCTTCCATGGTCACTCTCCTATCGTCACGGTTACCAGCGTCTGGTTGCAGTGTATGCGTCCGATCTGTTCCCCGTAGCAGGAGAATCCGCAGAACGTGGGGAAGGTATCGGCGTATTTCGATATGATGCTGCGGCTGATGCCCATGCGGGCGAATGCGAGCGTGCGCGTGATGCAGGTCATCAGCAGCGTGAACTTGGGACGGACGACGGCAGCCCGTATGCCGGAACACGTCTCGTCAGCCTTTTTGAGCGGATCGCCGATGTGCATGAGCTCCAGCGTGGAATTGGGCACGACGCGGGCGAAGAGGGAAATCTTTTTGTCGGGGGTAAAACCCGCAAGTGCCGCAATCCGGAGCTCCCCGTCAAGGTAACGCCCGAAGGGGTTCTCGAATGTCATCTGCGCAGCCTTGCTTTCCGTCACGCCCAGCATCTCCGCATACACGGTCTGCGCAGGCCGCCCGTTCAGCCGTGTGAGGGTACGCTCCACGGGGTTCGCCTCCGTCACGAAGAAACTCTTGCCGGTAGACTGGAATATGTCTTCCTGCCGGATGTCAAAGGGGCAGTTTGTACGCACAAAGAGGAACACGGCCCCGTCCTGCGTCACTTTACCGTTGTAACTGATGAACGTCCGGGGGGTGTCGCCCGTATACCCCGCCGTTCCTCCTGCGAGGGGGAAGGCATCGTTCTGGATGACCGAGTAGAACGTGGAAAGAATCGACTCCTCCGCGTTGAACACGCCGTTGATGAATGTTATCGCGAAGGCGTTCTTGCCGGACGACGGATCCTTGCAGCGGATGCCGCAGCGCTGCAGCGCAGCCCTCAGGTCCGCCGCACCCGAGACAGGATAGGTGCTGCCGTTTTCTACCATTGCTCCCGCCACATGGCTTTCCGGGGAGTACATGGTGGTCAGGACGATGCCGCCCTCAGTGAAACCGTCGGGCGAGATTTCTCCTGCCGTACTGGTTCCCAGTACCTCGCTGCCGGGAAAACGTTCCTTTATTGCCCGCGAGAGCTCACTGAAATCGTATGTGATTGCGGCCATAAAGATGACCGCCTGGTAGGAATCAACGTTGCGCTTAAGCTTCGCGCACAAATCCTGCACGGCTGCCGTGACAGATGGCTGATGAGTGGACACGACTTCTTGTTCCATCAGAAATACCTCCCTTCCCTCCTGTTTGTTTGTTGTCCGGGACATTTCCGATTATACCATATCTATACATAAAAACAATATTTTTCTGGAAGGCAGTGTTCCCTATAACACGATATTAGACAGGATATTGGCCACGATATTGGCGGAGGCCGTCTGACGCGACGGGTAAAGAGGCAGGCGGTACCTTCCCGGTTCGTTCTGCCGGCCGGTACCGCTCCGGAAAGGCCTTAGCGGCCCCAGGTCATGATGAGGTCGTAGTTGTCCTCGCGTACCTCGAAGTACTGGCCGGATTCGCCGCAGGTCGGGCAGTAGTCGGGAGCTGACGGGCCGACGACGATGTGTCCGCACTTGAGGCATTCCCAAACCTTGACGCTGCTGTTCTTGAGCTGGGCGGAAGTTCCGTCTTCTTTTTTGAGCAGCGAACGGTAGCGCTCCTCGTGCCGCTTTTCAATCTTGGCGACCGCGCGGAATTTTGCCGCAAGCTCGGCGAAGCCCTCCTCCTCGGCGGTTTTGGCGAAGCCCTCGTACATGTCGGTCCACTCGTAGTTCTCGCCTTCGGCAGCGGCAGTCAGGTTCTCGGTGCTGCTGCCGATTCCACCGAGCTCCTTGAGCCACATTTTGGCGTGCTGCTCCTCGTTCCCGGCAGTCTTCTCAAAAATCTTTGCGATGTCCTCGTTCCCCTCACCCTTTGCGACGGCGGAGAAGAAGACGTACTTATTCCTGGCCTGAGACTCGCCGGCGAATGCCGCCAGCAGGTTCTTCTCGGTCTTGGTACCCGCGTATTTGCTCATAACGAACTCCTTACACATTGATTTCCTTCCATTATATCCCAGAAATCCGGCCAGCACAAGGCTTACAAATCCTGCGCGTCTTCACCCCAGGAGGATACGGACAGTCAACGTCAGTTGGCGTTGCGGAC
>CADBRC010000302.1 GCA_902796985.1 uncultured Spirochaetaceae bacterium | reverse complement strand
TGGCGGGGGAGGGAACCGGGCGCTGTGTTTATAGCAGTGCTTTCCACGGCTTATTCCATAATCTCTTTTTCTTTTGCGCCGTATACTTTGTTTATTTCTTCTATATATTTGTCGGTCAGCTTCTGCAGCTTGTCGGTCTCCTGCTTGAGCTGATCCTCGGTGATTTCACCGGCTTTCTGCTGTTTCTTGAGCGCATCATTGCCGTCGCGCCTGATGTTCCGGATTGTCGTCCGGTAGTTCTCGGCAGTCGCTTTGGCCTGCTTGACCAAATCCTTGCGCCTCTCCTGAGTCAGCGGCGGAATCGCTATGCGGATGGCCTTACCGTCATTGGAGGGGTTCAGCCCCAGCTCCGCCTTCTGTATCGCTTTTTCGATTTCCCCGATGAGGCTCTTGTCAAAGGGGGAAATCACTATCGTCCTTGCCTCCGGGATTGAAATCTGCCCCACCTGGTTCAGGGGGGTAGGGGTCCCGTAATAGTCTACGCGAACTTTGTCAAAAATAGACGCGCTTGCCCGTCCCGTGCGGATTGAGTTGTACTATTCCTTCAGGCTCGCGACGGTCTTCTCCATCTTTGCCTCGTTGTCAGCCATATATTCCCCCTAAAAAATCGCCAGCGAGTTCCCGAGTGGGAACTCGCCAGCGTTCTTAAGCTTGTTGTGGATTTACTTTCCGAGCTGGAGCAGGGCAATGTCGCCGAACTCAAGCTTGGCACCGACAGAATTGCCGACCTCGGCGAGCTTCGCCTCGACCGTCTTCTTGTCGTCCTTTACGAACATCTGATCGACGAAGCAGACTTCGGACAGGTGCTTCTTAATCTTGCCCTCAAGGATCTTCTCCTTGGCGGCATCGGGCTTTCCGGCCATCTTCTCGTCGTTCGCCATCTGAACCTTGAAGATTTCCTTCTGCTCATCGATGTAGGACTGAGGAACGTCAGTCTGCTTGATGTAGGCAGGGGTAAAGGCAACCAGGTGCATGCAGCAGTCCCTGGCGAACTCCTTCACCTTGTCATCCTCAGAGCCCTTCACGATGGTGACGGCAGCCTGCTTGAAGTTGGAGTGAACGTAGATTCCGGCGGCGGCACCGGCGGGAACGTCGATAACCTGAACCTTGCTGACGGACATGTTCTCGCGGGTCTTGGTTGCGAAGTCGGTCAGGATGTTCTTGAGTCCGTCTTCAACCTGAGTGTAACCCTTGGCGAACACCTCGTCGAGAATCTTTTCGCCAGACTTGATGAACTCCTCGTTGTTTGCAACGAAGTCCGTCTCGCAGACAAGCTCTACGATGGCAATCTTGCTGCCATTCTGCCTGATGAAGATGCGACCCTCGCTGGTGACACGCTCCGCCCTCTTGGCGACAGCGGCCAAGCCCTTCTCCTTGAGCAGCTTGGTCGCCGCCTCAAAGTCTCCGTTCGTCTCGGTCAGGGCCTTCTTGCAATCCATCATTCCTGCGCCGGTCTGCTCACGCAGGTCCTTTACCTGTTGTGCTGTGATAGCCATTCTATTTCTCCAGTGATTTACTTGTCGTACTTATCCTCGTCGATGAGGCTGTTCTCCTCATCGCGGCGGTCGGCCTCGGCATCCTCTTCCTTGGTCTCGGTCGGGGTGTAGTTGGAGTAGTCGACAATCTCCTCGTCCTCGCTCTTGGTGGAAGCGTCGGTCGTAACGTCGTCCTCGTCTCCCAGAGACTCGATGATCTTCAGGCCCTGCTCATTGTCAGCGTCGATGACGGCGTTGGCGATGACAGATGTAAAGAGGCTGATGGCACGGATGGCATCATCATTGCCGGGAATGGGGTAGTCGATTCCCTCGGGGTTGCAGTTCGTGTCGACGATGGCGACAATCGGAATGTGCATGCGGCGGGCTTCGGCAACGGCAATCTGCTCCTTGTGGGTGTCAATGATGAAGATTGCACCGGGCAGATCCTTCATTTCCTTGATGCCGCCGTAGTTCTTGGTCAGCTTCTCTTTCTCTTTGAGAAGACCGGCGACCTCTTTCTTGGTGAGGTTGTCGAAGGTGCCGTCAACTTCCATCTTCTCAATCTTCTTGAGGCGGAGGAGGGACTTCTTGATCGTGGAAAAGTTCGTGAGCGTACCGCCAAGCCAGCGGTTGTTTACGTAGAACTGTCCGCAGCGCTCTGCCTCTTTCTGGATGGCCTGCTGCGCCTGTTTTTTAGTGCCGACGAACAGGATTGACTTTCCTGATGCCGCCACCTTGCGGATTTCCTCATAGCTGTCCTTGATGGCACCTATGGTCTTCTGCAAGTCGATGATGTGAATTCCGTTGCGCTCTGCGAAGATGTACTTCTTCATGCGCGGATCCCAACGCTTTACCTGATGTCCGAAATGAACGCCGGACTCAAGCAGGCTCTTCATGGTTACTACTGCCATGACTAACTCCTTCACCGGAAGAAGGCTTCCCTCTTTGAAATGGGGCCTCTTCCACCTGTCCTTGTTTCTCGTAGCCGTATAAACGGCCCGGAAGATTCCCCTCCGCACACAGGCATACAGCCCTGGCGAAGTAGGGCAGGGATACCGTCATTTTTCTATGAACGTATAACCCTGTTCCTTGAGCATATCATAAAGCTCAAAAATAGGCAAGCCCATTATGCCGCTCTCTGAGCCTTCTATTTTTCGTATGAAGCAGGAGGCCAGCCCCTGTATCCGGTATCCGCCTGCAGCCCCATGCCATTCGCCGGTGTTGACATACCACTCTATCTCTTCTTCGCTCATCGGGGCAAAGCTCAGTCGGCTGACACTCTGGCGGGTCGTTATATCGTGCAGGTTGTCATTATATAGGGCAACTCCTGTGATAACCTCGTGGTCATGCCCCTGGAAAGCCCTCATCATTCCGGCGGCCTCCTCCTTGCTCGAAGGCTTACCGTAGAGTTTGCCGTCGAAGAGGATCGCCGTGTCGGCTCCGAGAATCCAGCCTATGTCCTCCTGTACGGTCGAAATCCGCTGGGCTATCGCCTCGACTTTCTTGCAGGCAAGGTATTCAGGGGCATCCTTCATGTCCAGGTCCTGGGGAATCCTCTCGTCTATGTCCGCAGGGTTTACGACGAAGGGAATGCCCATCATCTTGAGAATTTCCTGCCTTCTGGGTGATGAGGATGCCAAAATCAATGCTTCCATTTATGTTCCACTCTTTTTTTTACTTGGGGCCGTCTCAAAAAACGTCAGAATTTTGAAAGAGCCTCCCTTCCCCGTTGACAAATTTTACATAAAACTATAAGCTGTTTCCCATAGTTTTGCGGGAGATTAGCTCAATTGGATAGAGCGTCGGCCTCCGGAGCCGAAGGTTGTGGGTTCGAACCTCATATCTCCCATATATTTCTTACTGCAAAATAAAAGGGCAAGGACAGCACGCTGTCAATGCCCTTTTTTGTTTGTGCCTTACGGCTTATTTCTTGTTGGACTGCAGGTCGCGCAGGAGGCTCA
>CADBRC010000301.1 GCA_902796985.1 uncultured Spirochaetaceae bacterium | reverse complement strand
CAGCACCTGTATGTCGGCTCCCGTGTCATGCGCGATGTGGGCGGCTCCCCGCTTGAATTTGTTGGTGCCGTGGCGCGGCGTGCGGGTGCCCTCCGGGAAGATGATGATGTTTGCCCCTTCCTCCAGTGATTTTCTGCAATGGGGCAGAAGCTGCTCGTACCCCATGTCGTTCACGATATAGAGCTGCCGGACAACCCCGGCCATGACTGAATGCGTGAGGGAGCCCCGCATGATGCAGTCGGCGTTGGGGACGAGGGATATGAGAATTACCCCGTCCAGTATGGAAGGATGGTTTGCGACCAGAATCTTGCCTTTCATGCTGCGGAGGACTTCCTTGCCCTGGACATCAAGCTTTATGCCTCCCAGAAGCTGGAGCACCCCAAGGGAGAACCTGAACATCAAGTGGGTGACTGCCCGTGCGATTTTCTTGAACCGCCATGCCGGGTGCAGGATGAGGCGGAGCAGGGGCAGGAGCGTCAAGCCGAACAGAAAGGCTGTCGTTCCGAACACTATAATGGTAGCTGCTTTTAAGATGCAGCGGTATGCGTAGAGAACCGGGTTTTTTGCGGGGGGCAGGTCCTCCGTACTGTAGCGCCAGGCTTCGTCTGTCTGATCCATGCTTACGCCTCCTTGAGCAGCTTCCTGAGGAACTGTGCGGGTGTTGCCGTTTCTTCCGGTTTCAGTCCACAGGGAATCTTGCAGCAGTTCGTGGCTTTCGCCGACACCACGCAGGCGAAGGCGAGCGGTTCGTCATCCGGACTGTGAAGTCCCCCGTATTCCGCCGGAACCAGCTCGTCTCCGTATACGAACAGGATGCTGTCCGCGCTGCCGCTGAGAACTGGGGACAGGGCTGTGACAAGTCCGTCATGGAAGCTTTCGTTTGCGGGGAAAATTGCTGAGTAGCCGCTTTTGAGTCCGCATGCAATGGCGGCGAGTGCGATGGGGGCATTGAAGACGGAAAGGGAGAAAGCCGCCGGGAGCACGGTCTCCTCTGATATCAGGGCTTTTTCCATTGATAGCTGTCTTGTAATTTCTCCCCGCAGGGATACGAAGGACTGCTGTATGTCCCCGCAGTCAGTCAGCTCGAGTGCGTCGTGCACGACCCTGACTGTCATCCGGGACAACTGGCTGAGTCTGCGCCGGAAGAGGGGGGGAGTGAACTCAAGGGAAGGGCTGCCGGTACTCTTTTCTATCTGCACTCCGCCGTCTACCCAGTTGGGCCAGTCCCCGGGATTCTCAATCCCTGGTGCCCAGCATGCAGGCCGTGAGCAGAATATGCTGCTGTCCATCGTACCCCCTATGCCGACTTGCGGAAAACAAGGAGCGAGTAGCTGTTGGAGCCAAGGTTATGGTGGGCCGTCTTTAACCCGAAGCCTGCAGCCTCAATTGCTCCGACCAGTTCCTCGTAGCGGTACATCTTGCTGTTGCCGTTTGCCATACAGGTAAAGTAGAGGGATGTCGCCTGCAGGGAGTACGCGCTCGCGGCGAAGCGCTGCTTGTCCCAGAGCGGCTCCAGCACGTACACGTCGGTCTGCTGGCTGGCAGATTCGCGGACTTTGGAAAGGATCCTGGTCACCTGAGGCAGGGAGAAGCAGTCCAGAAACTGGCTCATCCACACAGCATCGGGGGATAAGGGGAGCTTTGTGTCCTCGGACAGGATGTTGCCGGAAAGTGTACCGATGCGGTCCGAGAGACCCTCGGCGGCGGCCCGTTCCTCGGCAACCCTGGTCTGCCCCGGAAGGTCCACGATGGTCATCCGCACGTCCTTGTCATACTGGCAGCATGCGATTGCCCATTTTGCCGTATTCCCTCCTATGTCCACAATGTGTTTGGGATGCGCGGCGAACACGATGGGCAGGGCCTCGGGGAAGGCGATGTCAGAATAGAAGTGGTCGAATTCAAACCAGGACCGCTTGGCACGGTCGGGCAGTGAGGACAGGGCCTCGTAGATGGTTGTCCACTGGCTGCCGAAGGTTTTCAGGCCTTCGGGCCGGCCGCTTTTTACAGACTCGCAGAGGTCAAACGCACCCTTGTAGCAGATGTCGTTGACAAAGTTGAAATTCACGCGGGTCAGCTCGTCCTCAAGCAGCATCCAGCCGGTCTTGCCGAGAGAGAGCCTTTCTTCTTCGCCGTCGTGCGGGACGGAACGCAGGACACCCATTCCCAGGGCAATCTCGCAGAGGACCCGCGCTCCGTATTCCTGTATTCCGGCCTTGCGGGCTATGTCTGCCGTGCTGAGCCCCCTGTCTCCAGCTCCCTCGATGAGACGCAGAATGCCGAGTTCCAGCAGTGCCCTGACGGCCTGGAAGGTGAGGGGGGAGAAGGCTATCTTCTGTGCCTCAAACTTGGCGTCTACCGCGCGAATCTTGTCCTCTGAATATGCCTCTGATGAAAAATATGCCTTGTCCATGTCCGCCAGATATGATAGCATTACGGCCAGGCTTTTTCAACAGACCCTGTCCTTGACATTTGGGTATGCTTGCATTAGAGTGTATATATGGAAGAGAATTTGAACGGGCAGATAAAGGAAGTCATCATAT
>CADBRC010000300.1 GCA_902796985.1 uncultured Spirochaetaceae bacterium | reverse complement strand
TCCCGATTCTGCGCGACTACCAGAAGATTCACCTGAACGGGACATACCTGGGTATATGGCTGGCACATGCGGGCTTCGGGCTTCCGCTCGCAACCTACATGATGTACAACTACATCTCCACCCTGCCCCGTTCCATACTGGAATCTGCGTTCATTGACGGCGCGAGCCACTTCACGACATTCGTCCGCCTGATACTGCCGCTGAGCGTCCCGGCAATCGCCTCGTTCGCCATCTTCCAGTTCATCTGGGTCTGGAACGACATGCTCGTCTCGCTCGTCTTCCTCAGCGGTTCCAAGAACATGGTGCAGGTCGTCACCGTCCGTCTGATGAACATGGCGGGAACGCGGGGCACCGACTGGCACCTGCTCACGGCAGGAGCTTTCGTCTCCATGATTTTGCCGCTCACAGTCTTCCTGAGCTTGCAGAAGTTCTTTGTCCGCGGCCTGCTTGCAGGCTCCGTGAAGGGTTGACCTATGTACGGGGATCGGCTTGAGCAGAACATGGCGGAACTGACGGCCCGCCTGTATGAGCTGTATGGGACCCGCTGGGATTTCTATAAGATCCTCTCACGGCTGGAGTCCATCATGCGGAAGGCAGCCTCCGAGCGTCCCGCCTACATGACGGGGGACGACGAGAAGGCCGGCCGTCCCTGGTACCTGAGCCAGGAGGCTGTCGGGATGATGCTGTACGTGGACTTGTTCGCGGGAAATCTCCGGGGCCTCGTGGAAAAGATTCCGTACCTGCAAGGCCTCGGCGTGAACTATGTGCACCTCATGCCCCTGTTCGACTGCCCCGCAGGCGAAAACGACGGCGGCTATGCGATAAGCTCATACCGCCGTGTCCAGCCCAGGCTGGGGACGATAGACGACCTCCGCCTCGTCGCGGAAGAGTTCCACAAAAACGGCATACGTCTGGTGCTGGACTTCGTGTTCAACCACACGAGCGACGAGCACGAATGGGCACAGAAAGCCCGTGCCGGGAACAGGAAATACAAAGACTTCTATTATATATACAAGGACAAGACAGAGGTGGACGGCTGGAACCGCACGCTCAGGGAGATATTCCCGACCGTCCGGCGCGGGTCTTTCACCTATCTGGAGAAAAAGCGGGAGTGGGTATGGACGACATTCAATTCCTTTCAGTGGGATTTGAACTACTCCAATCCCGAAGTCTTCCTTGCGATGTGCGAAGAAATGCTTTTCATCGCGAACCTCGGCGTGGACGTGCTGCGGCTGGACGCGCTCGCCTTTGTCTGGAAGGAAAAAGGAACCGTGTGCGAAAGCCTGCCGAAGGCACACACGGTGATACAGGCCTTCCAGTATGTTGCCCGCATTGCCTGTCCGTCGCTTCAGTTCAAGAGCGAGGCAATCGTCCATCCTGATCAGGTGGTGCAGTACATACAAAAGAACGAGTGCCGTCTGAGCTACAATCCGCTCCAGATGGCCTTGTTCTGGTCCACGGTTGCGACGAGGGACACCCGCCTGCTGACCCTTTCCCTCAAGAAACGGCAGACCATCCCGGAAGACTGCGCCTGGGTCAACTACATACGATGCCATGACGACATCGGCTGGACCTTCAGCGACGAGGATGCGGCTTCGCTGGGGATTGACGGATACCAGCACCGGAAGTTCTTGAATAAGTTCTTTACGGGCCGCTTTGCCGGGAGTTTCGGGGCGGGGGAGCCCTTCCAGCTGAACCCGACGACCGGGGACTGCCGTATCTGCGGGACCATGGCAAGCCTTGCGGGGCTGGAGCAGGCGGAGAAAACCGGCAATGAGGAATGGCGGTTCATGGCGGTGCAGCGGATCAAGATGATGTACGCCGTGCTTTTTGCCCTTCCCGGCATACCCCTCCTGTACGCGGGTGACGAGAAGGCCGTGCTCAACGATTACTCATACCGTGATGACCCGCTCAAGAAAGATGACTCCAGGTGGGTACATCGTGTTTCCTTCGGAAACACAATGAGCTTGGGGCAGAAGCCCCAAGCTCACGGACGTGGCGGTATAAAGAGCTTGGGTGAACCCCAAGCTCAAGGGCAGGGCGGTCATTCAGAAAGCAGCTTCCGCTATGCGTCGCAGAAAGAGATTGCGGACAGCCTTCGGTACATCATCGCGGCACGGAAAAGAGAGCCGATGCTCGGCGGGCAGGATGTGTTCTTTTATGACGTGCAGGACAGCCATGTGTTCGCCTTCCGCAGGGGGACGATCCATGTGGTCGCAAACTTCTCGGAGCAGCAGGCCGGCTTTAAGATTGACGCATGGTCACAGGACAGCACCGACCTTCTGACGGGGAGAACCTTCGACAACCAGAGGCCGCAGCTCTTGGACTCCTACGAAGTCCGCTGGCTGAAAGAGAATATACGTCAGTAGCTGTGACGTAAACAAAAAAGGGGCGTATATATATGAAGTTTTCTACGGACAAATTCGGAAAGGCAGACACTCCACGCAACGAGACCCTTTTCACGCTCGGCAACGGGAACCTGGGCTTCCGGGGTGACACGGAAGAAAAGAACGGTACGGTCCACAAGGGAACCTACCTCAACGGCTTTTATGACAGCGAAAGCATACTCTACGGCGAGAATGCATACGGCTATGCGAAGAATCATGAGACCATCCTGAATCTTCCTGACCCCAAGCGCATAGAGCTGTCCGTGGACGGGCATGCGTTTGACCTGTGCGGCACGGGCGGCTCCCATGTGACGGCGTTCAGGCTGGAGCTTGACGAAGACACGGGGCTTCTGACCCGCACGGTCTCCTGGAATTACGGAGCAGGAGACACGGGGGCGATTGCATTACAAAGCGAACGGCTTGTCTCCTTCATGCATCCAGACTGCGCGGTCATACGCTATTCGGTACAGAACACATCTAAAAAGAAAGAACAGATACGGCTGGAGTCATATATTGATACCGGCGCGGGGAACATACTCGCGGAGACGGATCCCCGGATCGGGGCAAAGTTCCGTCACAAGCCCCTTGTCATTGACAGCGCGGCCTGTGACGGCGGCACGCAGTCTTTCTGCGCCCACACCGCATACAGCGGGCTCTTCCTCTGCGGACGGGCAATCAACGAGCTTCGCGTCGAAAGCAAAGCTGTAGCCTGGGCAGAATCTACGGCGGACGGCAGCCTGCCTGTATGCGCCGCAGAAATCGAGCTTGAGCCCGGTGCGTCATGTACCCTGCTCAAGTACATCGCCTATTCATGGGATACATCGAAGGAGGCGCTTTCAGACAGGGCGCAGAAAGAATGCGACGCCTTTGCCGCTGCGGGTTTCGAGAAAGCCTGTGCGGAGCAGTCGGCCTTCCTTGCGGACTTCTGGAAGCTGGCACGAATCAACATAGAAGAAGATGCCGGCGACACTTCCGTCAGGGCTGGATCCACGACGGAAGAGGCGTTGCAGTTCAATCTCTTCCACCTGCTGCAGTCAGCGGGCCGCAGCGGCAAAGTGAGCATTGCGGCCAAGGGACTTTCCTCAGAAGGCTATGAGGGGCATTTTTTCTGGGATACGGAAAGTTACGTCTGCCCAGTCTTCACCTATACCGCCCCCGCCGTCGCCCGGAAGCTCCTGGAATACAGGGCATCGATACTCGGCAAGGCAAAGGAACGCGCGGCGGAAATGAGCCTGAAGGG
>CADBRC010000299.1 GCA_902796985.1 uncultured Spirochaetaceae bacterium | reverse complement strand
TAGGGGGACACATAGAAGTCCGTCACATTCCACTTCGCAATGCGGTCAGCCAGAAGCTCTGCCTCACGCCTGCCCTTTTCCGTCAGGCTGTCGTTCTTATAGTCCGGATCCCCGTGCCGTATGAATATCAGGTGCATTGCGTAACCTCCACGATTGTCTTTCCCTTGCTCACGTTGAAAACCTCAGCCTTGAAGGCTTCGCCCTCGTCCGCCTGTATCCGTCCGCACACCGCAACGGCAGATCCGTAATCCTCCTGCAGGTCGCTCAGGTGATAGCGGGGATATATGTGCTTTATTATCTTGTACGTAGCGTAGTCAGCGGTAAAGGAGAATGAATTTCTCTCCACGTATTCCTCCGCCCTGGCAACGGCAAGCACCTGCTTGGCCGCGTCCTGATACGCTTTGACCAGGCCTCCGGTACCGAGCAGGGTACCGCCGAAATACCTCGTCACCGTAAGAATAATATTCGTGATGCCGCTGCCTTTCAGCACCTCAAAGACCGGCCGGCCCGCCGTTCCCGACGGCTCTCCGTCATCGCTCAGCCCGCTGACCTCTGCCTTGGTTCCTGCAAAGAACGCGTGCACCACATGACGCGCGTCCGCATATTTTTCTTTCTGTTCGGAAAGCTTCGCGCGGGCCTCCTCAGCCGTATGAATGGGAAATGCCTCTGCAATGAAGCGGGAGTTTTTGACCTTGGTCTCGGCGGTGCAGTATTCCAGAAGGACTTTCATTCGTCCGTTCCTCCTGCCTCGCCCGCACGGTCTTCCGCCTCCGGTATCTGCGGGGTAACAGCCGCCGGACCGTCAGTCCCGCCAGATTCGTCTCCCCCGGCCTCCGGGTTGTCAGGAACAACATCCGGGTTACCGGGAACGGCCTCAGGGGTACCAGGAACAACATCCGGGTCGCCGTGCGGGCGCAGGATTCCCGCCTCTCCGTAGAAGTAAATGCAGACAGCCATATAGCCCCGGGTCAATGCCCGGTACTCCGCAAGAACCCCGATGAAGCTTGCGAGTGTGGCGAGCAGCTGCATGGACGAGGAACCACCTTCTCCCCTCGGCAGAACGAAAAGAAGCAGCTGGATGACAACGACCATCGCGATGTCTTTTCCTCCCGCGTATATGACGAATCCGACAAAGTGCGGAATCTGGCGTATAAGCATTTTCCAGCTGAGTACAAAAGACTGCCATACCCCGGCATCAGACTTCGTCATGAGGATCAGATAGCTGAATGCAAACGGAAGCGTCAGCAGGGCAACAAGCAGGATATATGCAAGAGCAGCAACAATCAGGAACGAAGTTTCATCCAGACTCTCGGACAGAAAGCGGACGGAGCGCAGAGGCAGGGATGCAAGGATTCCCAAAATGAGCATTGCCGCCACGTTTATCACCGTGAAGGCAAGCGCGTCCTTGACCACACGCCGGCTTTTGTCCCGGAAGCCGCAGAAGATGTCTTTTATCGAAGAAGCCTTATTTCTGACAAGCGGAGCGATAATCCCGTACAATCCGTATGTCAGGATTTCCACCAGCAGAAAGCCCGCGATGAGAACAAAAGCCGCGAAGACAACTGCAAACGGGGAAGACGCCTTACCTGACGGAAAAAAGGAAAAAGCCAGCGAAACTCCCGCTATGAAGATGACCGCCCGCATCAGGCTGTGCAGGAACACGGCGAACATGGCCTGCGGCATCCTGCCCCTGACGCACTGGTTCAGGATGACGTGCATGTACTTGTACGAGGGTTTACGGAGCGTGCCTGCCATTTAGCTGAACAGCTCCTTCTGGCCGGAGGCGGTTTCCACAGTAACAGAGGCGGTCTCGTGGGCGGACAGCCTGAGTCCCCCGGCCTTGAGCCCCCGCTCCTCCCAGTCGCCTGCATTGAAGTCCTCGGTCAGGACCTTGACGCGGGGCTTCTTCTCGTAGTTCAACGTGAACCTGAAGCTTTCCCTCGTGTCTATGTGCAGGACCTCGGTTCCGTCCGGGGCCAGCATGTAATCGCGGTTCATTATCCAGCCCGCGATCCGGCAGCGTTTGATGTAGGGGTACTTTGTCTTGCTGTCCCGGTAAATGACCGTGAACAGGACTTTGTTTATCAGCTCCTTCTCCGCGTAGTTGCAGTACCACATGCCTGCATCCACAAAGAGGCGGTCCGGCACGTCGCACACCGTGTAGATGCCGCTCTTACGGATGAAGAGGATGCGGTCGTAGGGCGTAACCTTGAAGACCTCCGTGCCGCCCGACACCGAAGTACCCAGGTAACCTTTCTCATCATAGCGGAGGGGGGTGTCACGCTTGACGATCTTTTTCACCTCCACCGCCGTGAACTTGGCAATCTGCGTATGCCTCGCCAGCTCCTCGCCGGTGAACTTGCCGAGCATCCCGTCCAGATATTCTATCGCGCAGTCAGTCAGGTGTTTGAGCCTTCGGTTTATTTCCTTTATGCGGGCGTTTATCGCCTTTACCTGATCCTTGTTCTTGTTTATGTCAAAGAGCGAGATGCGGCGGATCGG
>CADBRC010000298.1 GCA_902796985.1 uncultured Spirochaetaceae bacterium | reverse complement strand
GCTGAACGGCCCGTATGTATCCTCCTGCACGAGCGTGAAGCCGTGCCTCACGTACCACTGCCAGTTGCAGTCGCAGTCGGTCCAGAGGTAAAGCTGCTCCCAGCCTTCGTTCCTGAGCCTTTCGCAAACCCGTTCCAGAATCACGGAACCGGAACCGGCTTTCCTGCTGACGAACAGCGACAGCTTGATGTCCCTGCCGCCCATCAGGGCGAAGGTCCGCTCGTCCATCAGCGACAAGTATGTCCTGCTCATTTCCGAAGCCTGCCTGAGTCCGGCGGGGAAGCGCCCGGACTCCCTGTCAAACCATCCGCCGGCTGCGCTCCTGTCACCCTTCCGGGCAAGGAAAGCGGCCGAAAGCAAATTCCCGTCCGCGTCCACAAGCTCAAAGCGGTAGTCGTTCTCGCAGATGTTGTTCCGCACGATGTATTCGACGTTGAAACGTTTGAACGCGGCATCGCCGACCGGCGGGCTCCACAGCGGCACGACCACATCGACGACGAGCGGGAGCTTTTCCATGCCGAAAGGCCGGAGCTCCACCGCAAGCGGATTACTGGACAAGGGTCCCATAAGAAGCGACCGCCTCGTCAATGGTCAGTTTGCCCGTCACAAAACCGTAGACAGCCATCCGTACCTGGATAGCCGCATCGTCCGTCAGGCCGAACACTTCGGGCGACAGGACCCTGGACTCCGGGATATTTCCGAATGCGGCATACATGCTGTTGAAGGACAGGTCCTTGGTCGGTGACGTAAGCCCCTTGTTCCGTGCCATTTCGTTCAGCTCCCGCGACGTGATAAGGAAGCGCATGAACTCATTGGCGATTTCCAGGTTCGGGCTCTCCTTGTTGACCGAGAACTGGATGTTCGGTATGTCAAGAAAGTATGCACCTTCGTCCGACAGGGGAAACGGCACATACGTATACGTAAACGGCTTGGCTGTAAATGCCGAGGAAAGGCTTTCCCGCTTTCTGGTTCCGGAAACGGCATCCCCGGAGCAGACCATCATGGGCACGTCGCCTTCAAGGAAGCGCAGGATCACGGCATCATAATTGTTCTTTATGGCGGCGCAGGCCTCAAGATCCACGCAGCCGTCGCCCAGGAACCGGTCCATCATCTCAAGGGTCGGCCGCATATACTCACCGGCTGAAGGGTCAAGGGCATTCAGCTTTTTGACCGCCTCCCCGTCATGCGCCACGGTCGCACAAAAGAAAGGATAGCTCACGAGCGTGAAGATTGACGTCCTCTCCTTTGCGCTGAAGCCCATGACGGGGCTCTTGCAGCCCTTCTCACGGAAAGCTTTGCACACAGACACAAGCTCCTCATAGCTGGCTGGGACGGCAAGGCCTGCTTTTTTGAACAGGTCTTCGTTCACGAGCATACCATAGGTGCTCGAGAAAACCGGGACCATCGGGAGCGTCCCGTCCTCCGTCTTCAGGAGGATGTTGCCGCGGATGCAAGCCAGGTCGAGCCCCAGGGAGGGATCGGACAGGTCCTCGGCATGGTCTATGAACGCCTTGTACTGCTCGCGGCCATACATCCAGGAATTGCTGACGTAAACGTCAGGGGCATCCGTCCCGCTCAGCACCAGGCCCGCCATGTTGTTGTAGTCATCAATCTTCGTGTATGAGAGCTCCACGCCCGGATAGTATTCGTTGAAGCGGTCAAACTCGATTTCCAGAGCCTCAAAGTTGTCATAGCTGCCGGCAAAGTTGACGTGCCCCTTGACGGAGCTGTCCAAAGCAGGGCGGAATCCTTCCTCCGTCCCTGCATCCTGTTTTTTTGAGCCGCATGCCGTCAGCCCCATAAGCATCAGCAGCGCCAAGATAGCGTACGCCGTCTTTTTCATCACCCTAGCCCTCCATTCCTTGCTTTCTATTATAGCAACTTTGCGCCGCACAGTACAGCCCTGTTTCCGGCCTGCGACGGTTAGGGGAAGCAGAAAAACCTTGACAGACTGCGCTTTCCATGCAACGATTGAATTATGAATTTTATTCGGAGAATTGAGATTTTTGAGAATGAAAAGCCTCGCCATGACAAAGTAGACACTTCACCGCTGAAGATTGCGCTTCTTGCGTTCGGGCTTCCGGGACTTGTGATGCTTGTGATTATGTGCCTGATTCTCCCTTCCCAAATTAAGT
>CADBRC010000297.1 GCA_902796985.1 uncultured Spirochaetaceae bacterium | reverse complement strand
TCCCGCACGTCCATGCCCATCGTATGGGCGAAGTTGTCCAGGAAGGAACCGCAGCCGGAAGAGCATGCCTCGTTCAGCTGGATTGACGTGATGGCCCCGTCCTTCATGCGGAGGCACTTCATGTCCTGCCCGCCTATGTCCAGGAGGAACTCCACGCCGGGAACAAAGAAGTCCGCCGCCCGGTAGTGGGTTATCGTCTCCACCTCACCCGCGTCCACGCCGAGTGCGGCCTGGAACAGGGCTTCGCCGTAGCCGGTCGAAACGGAACGGGCTATGTAGCAGTCCTTGGGAAGAATCCGGTACAAATCCTTCAGCACCTTGATGGCCAGGTTGACGGGGTTGCCCGCGTTGACATCGTAGAACTTCCAGAGGATCCGCCCCTCGGTGTCCGTCAGGACTGCCTTGGTCGTCGTGGAACCGGCATCCAGTCCCAGGAAAACCGGTCCCCTGGCAGAAGCAAGGTCACCCTTGAGCGCAACCTGCGTTGCGTGCCGGGCGTTGAACTCATCCAGCTCCGACTGATCCTTGAACAGGGGTTCAAGCCGCTGGACTTCCTGCATCTCCGCGCCGACGAGCTTTCCGAGCGACTGCCGGAATTCTGCGATTGTCGGGAAGCGGACCTGACGCGACATCTCTCCGGACAGGCAGGAAATCTCCCGTTCCGCCGAATATGCCGCACCCGCCGCAACGAACAGCTGGCTGTCATCAGGGACAATCGTCTCCTCGGGGGTCAGGTTCAGCGTCAATATGAAACGCTTGCGCAGCTGATCCAAAAAGTGGAGGGGACCGCCCAGGAAAGCAACGTGCCCGCGTATGGGCTTGCCGCATGCCAGGCCGGAGACCGTCTGCGTAACGATGGACTGGAAAATAGAGGCGGCGATGTCTTCCCGCCGTGCCCCCTCGTTAATCAGGGGCTGGATGTCCGTCTTGGCGAAGACTCCGCAGCGGGCAGCTATGGGGTAAATCGTCGTCGCGCCCCGGGCCAGCTCGTTGAGCCCCGCCGCATCGGTCTCAAGCAGGGCCGCCATCTGGTCGATGAAGGCCCCCGTACCGCCGGCACAGGTCCCGTTCATCCGCTGCTCAACCCCGCCCTTGAAGTAGGTGATTTTCGCATCCTCGCCGCCCAGCTCTATAACTACGTCAGTCTGAGGGATGGACTTCCTGACGGCAGTCGTCGCAGCGACTACCTCCTGTATGAAAGGGATGCCGAGCCATTCCGACACGGAAAGGCCGCCTGAACCGGTCACCTTGACGCTGATGCACTGTTCTTCCCCCTGCGGGAAGCCCGGTGCGAGCGTATCAAAGGCCTTCTGCACGACGTTTATGATTGTGCTGCGGATATCCGCACGGTGCCTCTCATAGACACCATATATCATCTTGCCCCCGTCGTCCAGAATGACGACCTTGACGGTCGTGGAGCCGACGTCAATTCCCATCCGTATGGGGCGGGAGACTGGCTTCAGCGACAGGGTCTTTATAGAAGTATTCTCTGCGTTATTCTCGTTATTTTCCATTGGTTCCACCAGAAAAACTTTCCACCATAATATGTATTTTAATGGGAAAGCGTCATTTATGCAATGGGGGAGGATTTTCAGCCGGCTTAAACGGAGAAGCATTCGGCGCGATAATACAGGGCGTTTTAGCTGATGTAAAAAGGGCGGACCGCAATGGCCCGCCCTTCCGAGTATTGTTATGGAAATCCCAGAGGCAGCAGCCCCCTTACTTCTTGGTAAACGTCGCCTTCTCCGGCTTGTCGCCCATCGTGAAGGTCAGTTTGTCGTCCGTGATGTCGTAATAAGAGCTTCCGCCGTCAATGAATTCCGCCGGAACCGTAAAGGTGTTGTCCCCGGTGATTGTAGCAGTATACGTCTTGCCGCTGCTGGTAGTGAAGGTGATTGTCTCCCCGCTTATGGAATATTTGAGGTAGTTGGATGAATACTTTGTCGTATACGAAGACGGATCCACCCACTCGCAGGCGGTCACGAGGTCATCGGACTCACCGACGATGTAGGCGATTTTGCTCACAGAATAGCTGGTGGAAGTTTCCGTTGGAGTGGTGCTCGTGCCAGTAGCATACTCATAGCTCTTCACTTTCAGCGTGCAGTCACCGGCAACGAAGGTCTTTCCCTCAAGCGTCGTGTGGATGTCGTCTTCGTCTTCTTCCGAGCTGCCGGAGTCACATGCCGCAAAGCTGAACAGGGAGAGGGCAAGCAGGGCAGCCGTAAGGCCGTACAGAAACTTATTCTTTTTCATAGGTATTCCCCTTTCTTAAAACTGTAGGGGGGGGGCAACATGAAACAACAGTTGCCCCCCCCAACTTCTATTATAACACCATATATATATTCGGTCAAACATTTTCTTACCAGAAATAAAAAAACCGCCCTCCGTCACGCTGTCAGCGCAACTGGACCGACGGTTCACATGGATAGAGCCTGACGGCTCCCCTATAAAGCCCGGGAACATCCCTTCGCGGACCCCGGGCATCGTCCTAGGCTACCCTCGCTATTCGTCTTCCAGCTTGTAGAAGTAATAGCGGTTGCCAGACAGGGCGAACGCATTTGTTGAAGAGTCACTGACATCGATGTGGGTTCCCATCATCTTCTTCTGCCAGTTCGTCTCATCCTGGGTGATATACCAGTTGTCCTCGTCGTCAAACGTGACAGCCAGTAAATTCGGGCAGTTCTTGAAAGCGTCCTTGTCGATGCTGGTCACAGACCAGGGAATCGTTACGAGGACGATATCCTTCCTGTTCCTGTATGAGCCGTATCCAAGTCCGGTCACATTGTCAGGAATCTCCAGGCTTTCCTTCGCGAAAGCTGCCGCTCCCATAGCAAGTAAGGCAACGGCAACTATTTTAAATGACGTTAATCTAGTCATACGCGCCTCCTTGGGATTAACAACCCTTCACTCATTATTATACAACGAAAGCGCGGAAAGTAAAGAAAAAAATTCTGTTAGAAATAAGCGGGCGAATCCAGGGCGACGGTATAGCCGACAGCCACGTCCAGGTAGCCGCTGCTGCGCTTCTTGGCATAAATCTGGATGGCGGCATACTCCCCCTTGGGGTCAAGCTGCACATCCTGCACGGAAATCGTGTCGTCCACGCTGAAGCCTGAAGAGTCCGCCGGAGAGCCCCTGACGATGCGGCTGATGATGTACTGGTTCCTGTTGAGCGAGGAACTCCGGCTCAACTCCATTCCCATCAGGGGAACCATTGCCTCCGCTATCACGTCGTGCTGGTAGATCTCCTTGCCCGGGTTCTTGGGCCGCTCATCCAGGTAAACGATGTGGTCTTTCGCCTTCCCGTTCGTATCCACAGCCCGGACCCGGATGATGGTCCCCATCTCACGCTTCATGAGCTCCGCCTTGAACGCATCCAGAGAGTCCACCGGCTTCCCGTCCACGGCGACAATCGTCTCACCGACGGAAATGCCGGACAGGGCGGCAGGGGAAGAGGGCATGACGTACTCGACGGAAAGCCCCTCGTTGGCCGCCCCGCTCCCGGCACGGCGTCTGGTTCTGCCGAAGCAGCCCGTCCAGGCAGCCTTGCGCTTGCCCTTGGAATAGAAAATCGGAAGCTCGTAGCGCAGGTACTCCACGGGAATCGCGAAGTTAAGCCCCTGGTAACTCTGCACGCCCGCGAAAACGATGGCCTGCACGGCTCCCTTGGAGTCAATCAGGGGACCGCCGGAGTTGCCGGAGTTGACTGCTGCGTCTATCTGGAAAACCCTGCCTGCGCTCAGCAGCTCCCTGTCCTTGGAAGAGACGATGCCGCTCGTCAGGGTCCTGTCAAGTCCCAGCGGAGAACCGATTGCATAGACCTTGTCGCCCACGTCCAAATCCGAACTGGAGCCGAGCGTAAAGACGTACGGCGCATCAACCTCGGTCTTGAGCAGGGCAAGGTCAACGCTCTCATCATAGCCGATTATCTTGGCGGGAATCTTGGTGTCCGAATCTTCGGCGAGGTATATGTACAGGCGGGCAAAGCCCTCGTACTCAGGATCGACGCAGTCTGCAATGACGTGGTGGTTCGTGATGATGTACCCCGCCTTGTCGATGAAAAAGCCGGAGCCGAGCACCGCATCCGTGCGGCCTACCCTGCCCTGCACCTTCACGCCCTTGTCCACATAGACGGTGACCGTTCCCTTGACGCAGCCTGCGAGGTTCGTAAAGCTGCTCCTGCTGGAGGAAAGCCCCGGAACCCCGCGAAGAACGGCAGCCTCAAGCTCGGCCCGCCCCATCTTCAGATCCGCAAGCTGCCCGTACCCCACCGCATCGAGGGAGTTGTACAGGCGGAGGGCTTCCATCCAGTTCTTCTGGGAGACGGCCTTTTTGTACAGGTTTGAAGTTTTCTCGCAGTATGAATCGTACAGAGTCCGGGCGGAAGAGAGGCCCGGATTACTGTTCAGAAGCAGCCTGGACCGCCACAGGGCCTTCACCAGCTCATCGGCGGGAATCTTCTTTATCTGGCTTATCTCGTAGGACGCGGCATCCTCAGAGCTGTACTGCTTGCCGCTCGTATCCACGTCCTTGGGAGCCTTCGGCTCGGAGGCGCAGGAAAAAAGCAGGGCGGCACATGCGATGAAAGAAAAAACAGAAGAAGTCTTCCGGAACATCCCCTACATCTCCGTCTCTGGAATCAGCATGCCGTAGCAGAATTCCCCGACGTGGACGGCGTGAACCCGCTCGCCGACAATCTCTATCACGGTGGAAAGCCCCTGCGCGCTGTTCTTCTTGAAGTAATCCAGCGCAGACTTGGAGAGCCTGGAGGAGCCGGCCTCGCCTATCCAGTAGAAGGGGTAGGACGAGTCCTTTATCACGGGATAGTCCTGGCTTCCGCTCTTCACGTGGACAGGAACCCCGTCGTCAATCGTGACGCTGACGACGTTCTCCTTGTAGGGCAGATAGAACATATCGATTTCACGCTTGTGGCCGGTCTCCGGGTCAAAGCTGTTGGACACGCGGACGTTCCAGTAGCCGTCGCCGTCGGTATCCCAGGAACTGATCACGGTCCCGCCGTTCAGATACTCCTCGGTAAAGTCCGGCACGGTGTCACCGTTACCGTCCACCTGCACCATCCGCAGGTAGAAGTCAGCCCCGTTGGACGGCGTGCCGAAGAGGTTGGTCATTATCGTGCGCTCGACATCTCCGTCATGCACCGCCCCGTCCATGTCAGAGACGGGTGCGTAGTATTCGGTCGTCTCAAAGACGGAGTCCCCGTCTGCATCAACGATGCGCGAGACCGGCATGTTGTCCTGAAAGTGCGTATGGGCGTAGAGCTTGCCTGCATGATAGTAGTCCGCCGACTGCATCTGCCCGTCCAGCACGGAGACATTTATCCAGGAATTCTCCCGCTCGGTACTCGGGACGGTGAAGCTGGAGGAAGCGAAGGCAAGCTCCAGTCTGCCCAGCCGCCGCTCGTCGATGTTGGGAATCGGGAAGAAGAATTCCGCCCCGGAGGATTCGCTGATTATCCGGTCAAAGTCCATCCTGACCGGCGTCCACATGAGCTCGTCGCCCATCAGGTTGAAAATGTTGACCTTGCGCCCCTCGCCGTCCTTGACGACGAAAGTGGACAAGGCAGGGAAGGACTGCCAGGTAAAGTCCGCCTCGCTGGCTTCAAGGTAGTCCGCATCGTAGAGGATGCCGGAGACGGGAACGCCGAAGTCACAGAAGACCTCCCACTCAAGCTCCCCGTCCTGATTACAGTCGTAGGCGACATGCTGCGGACGGCCCCGGTAGTAGGAGACGGTCAGGTCATCAATGCCGTCGCCGGTCGTGTCACAGGTCAGCTCACCGCAGAAGGCGGTAAAGTATTCCTTGGCCTCGGCTCTGACAGCTTCATCGTCAATCAGCATCATGAAGGCCCGCAGATAGTCCACGTTCAGGCTGTCGTCTGCAAAGGTCGCAATGTACTCGAAGGCCTCTTTCTGACCGATCAGAGCTTCCTCAAGGGCAACCCCGGCATAGAGCGGGTGCACCAGGCCCCTCGCGCTGAATGACTGGAGCAGCTTCCTGCGCTCGTCACCCCTCGCAAAGGCCGCAGCCATTATCTCAAGTTCAGCATCCTCTTCCTTGGTGCTCTCATCATAGAGCACAATCTGCTTTATGAAAGAGTCGGCGAGCCGCCTGACAGCCGCATCTTCGCTGTAAGGATCCTCATAGCTGAAGAAAAGCTGGGGGAAGCGCGTGTCGTCGGGGAAAATCCGCCGCGCGTTGGAAATCTTGCTCCTCGCAGCCGTGTAGGACTCGGGCGTACCCATGCGGTAGTAGGCCTTGGCACGGATGTACTCGGCGGATGAAGAGAACACGGGAGGATTGGAGTCCAGAACCTGGAAAACCTCGGCGCTCCTGCCCGTATCGGCAAGAATGTCCGCATAGAGGATACGGGAATTGTCACGGTTGTAGTTGACCCAGTTGCCGACGGAAAGGGCCCGCTCCACAAGCGGAAGAACCTGGGCTATGCTGCCCCCGCTCTTCTGGACGGCGACCGCATAGATATACCAGAGGTCGGAAACGCTGTCGTCATAGCTCAGTCCCATCTGTGCCTGGGAAGCAGCCGCACCCCAAGAAGACTGGGAGGCGTAGTTCCCGGCAGCCTCAAGGCATCGCAGGGCCGTCCGCCTGTTGGCAAGCGACACGGCCGTAGAGGCTCTTTCAGAGTCCTGGGCAGACACGAACGGAAGGGCAGCGGCAAAGCAAAAACAAAGAGCAAAGAGTCTCGACCTCATACAAACATCCTCACCATGCTTAAATCTTCTATAATCTTCTATTTATAACTTATTTATAGCTTATATTTTCGGCCTATAAACAACTGTACGGCATATATTATACAACACTTTCTAATATTTTACCACCCAATTCTTGAGTCCAAACGGGCTTCCCCAGACGGCGGCAAGGGGCTGGCCGGGCAAGTCCAGCCGCTGTATGAGGAGAATGTCGTCCTTCCTGCCCGCGCACTTCCAGCCGTCCAGCACGGAGGCAACGGAACGGAAGGAAGTTCCGGCATCCTGCACGCTGTCTCCCGGCTGCCGGCTCCGTATAAGGAAGGGAAATGCCAGGGACGGCAGAAAAAGGGAATCCCCGCAGGCCTCAAGGAC